>JBHLPJ010000053.1:0-8234 GCA_048939565.1 Promethearchaeota archaeon | reverse complement strand
GTTATGAAATGGGTATTCTCTATCTACATGGATAACCCAGATGTGAAATTTACTACTGAGTTGCTAAACAAGCGTTTCGAAGAATCTATGAATAAGAGCGAAGAGGTTTACTCTGAATTCTCCCATTTTGGACTATACCTGTTTGAAGAAAAAGGAATAGATTCAGTAGTCAAGAGACTCATCGACGATAAATTCTTTAGGAAATCAACTGAAGAAACCCTATTAATTACAGATAAGGGTAAGAAAATGTATGAGTTATTTTACTCGGAAACATTGCTAGAAGATGTTAAGGATCCGTTCGATTTCTTCTTTGAACATAGCCATGATTTCGATAGTATGAAGCATAGAAAGAAAATGGTATTGAAGACACTAGACAAATCATGAATGATTGGCTCAATCCTGATATAGAAACTTTACACGTAACGATCCTTAGCTTTTTATTTGACGTTGGCGGCCTCAGTTGGAATAGTCAATAGCTGCTCTTTGCTAATGCACTTATCCCTTCTACAAGTATGAATAGCTAGACTAGATGCGAAGAACAACAAACCTGAACTCAGGAAGAACGGGGCCAGTATAGACAAATCAAAGAGAGCTCCTGCAATTAATGGTCCAGGAACCCTTCCAATAGCAGACCAAGATTGGCCAATCCCCAGCATTTTACCTTGTTCCATCGGAGAGGACCTCCTTGAAATGAAGGCGGGAACAACTGTGTTGTTTGTTCCATTGCCAATTGATATCATGGTTATTGTGACCATAAAGAACGCCAAATCCTGGATTAATGGCATAAGGAATAAGCCCAACATCATTAGAGAGGGGCCCATGATCAACAATATGCCATCCCCCAGCCTATTGATGAGTCTTCCAATTATCAATCCCTGCCAAACTATAGAGATAATGCCGAGGTAGGTGAAAACAATTCCTAGATCTGTCGGACCTATAGTGAAAAATGCCTCTCCTAGGAGTGGTATTATGACCGGAATTGCTGAAAATGCAAGGCTATCAATAAAGAAGACAAATAATACTGCGCCTATCAGTGGTTTCTTTAACGCATCAAGGAAATCGCCAAAGTAGTTCTTTACCTGTTTTTTCGGATCTTTCAATACACCCCTCAAGCGATTATTTTCGGAGAGAGAAACATCCTTCCCATCCTGATTAGGTTTTTGAAGAGTCTCTGGCAGGAAAATGAAGACGAACAGAAGGTTAACCAGAGTTAGCAATGTCGCACCAAGCCCGGCCATTAAGAACCCGTTTCCGACCATTAAATCTCCATATTGGTATAGAAATCCTCCAATTGCAGGCCCAACTATGAAACCCGCCCCAAACATGGAGCCCAGTCTACCGTACTTCACTCCTCTTTCCTTCGGACTGGTTGTATCGGCAATATAAGCTTGAGCCATAGAGTATTCTGTTGCCATACCACTGATTATTCTCGAAGTGAGCAGCATTGCGTATGATACAGCAAACGAGAAAATAAGAAAGCTTATGAATGAAACGAATATGCTAAGTAGGAGAATTGGTCTTCTACCTACCCTGTCTGATACCTTTCCGAGCAAAGGAGAGAAGATAAATTGCATCAAAGCAAACGAACCAATCAAAATCCCGATAGCGAATGCCCCGTAATTAAACGATGCCACATAGAAGGGAGTAAGCGGGATGATTAGACCAAAGCCGGTTATATCAATAAAGATTGTTAGATAGATTGCAAGATTAGACAGTGTTCCTGCTCTGCTGCGTTTGGCATTGGCCGAATCAACGTCCACATTCATCAATAATACCACCAGACAATCTCCATCAGGAATTTAATCTTTCTGCTTTGTTGCAGTCTCCTAATCCATAGTTTTTGGAGAGAAGTTTTCTTTCATTCCGCTTAGAAGTTTTTCACTAGATGATCCCATATCCTCCGCTAATAGGATCTTGGAAGATGAAAATCTCAGGAGGATAGAATGTAAACAGAGGAAAGATTATCAATAGTATTACAAGACCTACAATTGATATTCTGGTCCATTTCGAATCAAGCTTATCCGATTTTAGCACCTCATAGCTCCCTATTTGACCAATTATCACCGATATTATGAATATCAATATGTCAAGTATGAAAAGATCTGTTCCAAGAATGGTGCTATAAAGGTAGAACAAGCCGATAATTGATAGAGGTATCAAGCTAGCAGAAACAAACTTTGCGACTAAGAAGTTGTTGGCAGAGTCTTTTATAAAATTGTATTCGATTAATGCGAAAAACAACGCCGGCCAGAACCCTAGTTTCAGGTGTTCAAAAGTGCTTTCATTAACCGCAGCTATGCCAGCAAGAGGTATGAATTCTCCAGACAGCTCAAATGCGAAATGTAGAAACGATCCCAACAATATGATGAATACCATTCCGATTATTTCCCAAACCAAGATTTGCTTTTTCATAATCCATCAACCAGTTTCATGGTGTGATAACAATATAGCGGCGTTATCAGTATAACAATGTTATATTTAAACGTTTCGTTATAGGAAGGGTCGGTGAGAAAGGATTAGGATTCCTGGGAGAAAGATCTATTGAAAAGGAGCGCGCGAATATGCAAAAATCAAGTCTGTTAATGTTTTTTCCTTCTCTGCAGCTGCACTTATAGCCAGAAGTTTCGGACCCGTATCATTACACCTTCTAGTTAGAGCCTTGAACCACATTCCTTGCAGTGTTTTCGGCGGAGGGGGTTTGGTTCCCCACAATTGCTACACGTTATCAACTCTTCGTCAACATCGGGCTTTCGCGCTTCATGTCTATCCGCCGAATAGCCCACTATTACACTTGCCGGAACTGCTCCAATTATCACTACAAAGAATATACTCAAAAATACGTTGCCCTGGGGCATGCTCACTTGAATTTCATAATCTATAGATCCCATGTAACTCAAATCGGTATTAACAAATATCGCATAGTATGTATCATTGTAGGGAATAACGAGACTAAGGCTTTCTCTCTCTTCGTACCGCGTGGCCCTCTGAACAATAGCAGTGAAGCTGAGGTCATTCAACCATCTGGTGTAATTGGATAAGTCAACCACGTAGAACGATATGATTGGATTCCACAATCCAAAAACAGAGTAGGTAACATGAACGTGAGTGCCAACGGTTAGATCTCCCAAGTTGACGGTATGATGCTCATTAACATCTAAAAGATTGAAACCCGTATAGTGCTTGCTACTAGTAATGAAATATCCAGCTCCGAACGTAGCAGACAAAAAGAATACGAGGAGTATGAATACTAAGAATGATTTCAGGGAGTGGTTCCCCATTCTTATCTCCCGTTATTTCTCAATCTGTACACTTATGAGAGGAACATATAATTAAAACTAATTACGGTTTAAGACTTCTTTCAGTCGATTTCGTGAATGGTCAACAAGTGATAATCCATGGGATATCCTCAAAAGATTCAGCATTCCCTTAGGATTTCTTCTCCCCTCAGGCTTTCCGGATGGTAGAGAGGATGGGCCATACAAAAGTCTAACCCCCTCAAGAGCTTTGATCTGTCCCACCTGGGTAATGAGTTGCTCTTATTGGGAAGCCACATTAGGTGAACCATAAAACACTCGTCCGTATGCTTCATAATGTGAGATACCGAAAGGGAATCGATCGATTTGAAGCCAAGCAATTCCATGTGTCTCTTTTTTAGCCAAGGGCTCCAGTGGTTTTCCAGACCAATCGTTGAGAAACCACTTGCGAGTTTGTAGTCATTTATCATCTCATCCATTAATAGTCTGCCAAATCGATTGCCCTTTACTTTCCTCAAAACCCAGAGGCAATTAACCACTATAATCTTTTCACCAAAAATCGGATAACCTGAGGCTTCTGCCGGCGCATACTCTATCTGTCCTACCGCTACTCCTTTGAAGAACAATATCTTTTTGCGTAATCCTCGTTGAACCGAGAATTTCAAATATTCACGTCTTTTTCTGTATCTTCTAAACGGCATAGGAGCAAAACACCTGTACAGGTATCTCTCATATTCGCGGTTCTTAACAGCGTCAACAATCCAAACATCAGAAGCAGGCGAACTCAAAATTGATTCCCCACCAACCCTAATAAGACAAGAGTCTCTTTTTTCCTACACCCCGGGATTCTTTCGTTTGGAGAGATATATTATGTCTGGATGGCGCGTATAACCTAATCTCTCAAATACCTCCAAAGACATAGTGTTCCAATCTTCCACCATACAAGCCATTATATCAATTCCGAGCTCTGAAAATCGATTCTCTACCTCTTTTACCAATCTTTTTGCGAGACCCTTCCTACGATGGCTAGGAGATACAGCAAGTCTATTGATCCAGCCTTTTCGACTATCATGCGTTCCCAAGATAGAGCCAACGATTACATTATCTACTTCAGCTATTAGATATAGAGTGTTGGGTTGTTTGAGCTGATTCTCAATATCCTCTCGCTTATCACGTCCTTGTGGCTTATACGGGAGTCCAGCATCATTCCAGAGTCTTATGAGTGCATCGTAATCTTTAGCGGTTAATTTTCTCATTATCATACTTAACACCCTATTCTATGATTGCATAGGTGATCCAATCTGATTCTAGTAGGAATTCTCCAGCGTTCTAACTAAATTTCAGTGTCCTTGTTAATATACCTCTAGGAATATTAATTATAGAGTTTTAAGGGAAGAAGTAATTCGCAATATAGAAGTAAGCCTGCAGCTTGGAATTAAAGCACCCGTAGAATCATTCCGATATTAGCTGGTTACCACAGTGGAAGAAGAATTCATCGAGACGAAAGAAGACATAACATGCAGAGTCTGCGGCAAGAAGCTCAAGATAAAACTTAGTGAGAAACGTCTTGGTGCAATCAAAAAGTTCCCATTCCCCTATAAGTGCGTTCATGGTAAACCAGCCCACATCGCAGTGATTTACATAGATAGAGACCTAAATGAATGCTTTCAACGATCATTTGAAATCGATCCTAAGGATCCAGCAAAATGGAACAATGTCGGTTGGATCTGCATAAGCTTGAACAAGTATGGAAAAGCCATTGAATGTTTCGAAAAAGCGTTGGAAATCGACCCCAATTTTGCATGCGCATGGGTCGCGATTGGAGACGCCTACAGGAATCTAGGCAACAATAGCAAGGCAATAGATTGCTACCAAAAAGCAATAGAGCTCGACCCCAAGTATCCATATACACAGAATGCTTTGGGAATTGCATATACAAACCTTGGTAAGAATGCCAAAGCAATCAAGTCTTTTGAAAAGGCTTTAGAAATAAATATTGAATACTTAGTCGCATGGTACAATCTTGGAAATATTTATGAGAAAACAGGGAGAATTGAGAAAACGATTGAATGTTATGAGACAATATTGAAATTTGACTCAGATTACGCCATTGCCAAAAAAGCCCTAAGACGTGCGATCAAAAAGTCTTCTGTTTCTCCAGAATGACGATTGTGATATAAATAAGTCGTCTTTTCAATCTTCACGATCATGCCCTATTTGACTCTTGACGATGCTTCCAAAACTGCGGTTGTTATTCCCAGTATTATTCCCAAAACTAAGAAAGGTAATGCCAGATATCGAAAAGGATAGTTTATGACTGGCAGCCCATCCATCCAGTTTGCTACATAAAAGTAGGAAAAGCCCGCTCCTATAAAGAAACCTGCCGTGAGGACAAGGGTAACTAGGCTAATTCTTTTCAATGACATGCTCCCCTTTCTTGAATTTCGGCACAGAATATTGCCTTAGCTCCTTTTAAAATTGTCGTTCTGACACATCAATTTGTGCAGGTTGATATCTCGCTTGAGTAAATTTAATTAAGTGAATGCTCCATAAGTGAAAGTTTGAATACGGATTAACTTTGCGGAGGTTCTGAGATGGGTAAAGGTAAAGAGAAAGGCAAGAAAAAACATAAAGGAAAAGTTGAGAGGGGCGCTGAGAGAGTCGGTGAAGGTGCTGGACGAGGTCTCAGAAAAGGCTGGGAAGTTGCAAAATCATCTGGAAGAGGACTAAAGAAAGGCCTTTTCAAGAGGGGCAAAAAAGAGGAAGAAGAGGAAGGAGAATAGGCACTTAGGAAGTATTTATCCTGGAATCTACCCCTGCCAAACTGAGCTTTAGTCAATTCTACCACCATGATTTGATGGAATGACTGGAGGTGATCTGCAAATGGGTGAAACAAGCACAACCTTGGGTAGATTAAACATATCGGAGTCAATCCTTGCAATACTAGCGATAGTATTCGGAGTATTGGTGATAGTATTTCCATGGCTCATCTCTTACATAATTGGGATATTCTTGATAATAGAAGGAATATTGTTGCTGGTGAAGTATCTGGAAAAACAAAGGAAGGCCACTGACAAAGGATGACAAGTTGATTTAATTCGGCAGGGCTTATGAAGATTAATAGGAAGGACAAATCCCAATTAAAACGTAACAAAGAGAAATGCAAATCCTCACAGAGGCGTATCCCGGAGGAATAAGAGATATAGACGGTATCGAGTATGTATATAAAGACGGGAAATGGTATAAGATCTCGCCCCTGGGCTTCAGCTGCGGCAAAGAAAACAAGGATGAAGAACACAGCGAATGCATTAGGCATTTGGAAGATCACGAAGAATATCTACCTGAAGAAGAGGAAACGTAGTTTGGCCCCAGAGCATTGAGATGCGCACCTTAGAGCTAGTCGCTTGTCTCTAGAGGTCTAAGCTTGGCCATTATTGAGATGATTTGGGAAAAGGGGTAATGACGATGTCCAAAAGCTCTGATTTTGAGAAGATTTGGTTAAGCAAATTCTCAAAGTGTCTTGGGAGAGTGGTAGGAGAAGAAATCAGAAGAGAAATAATGGAAGGAGGGGAGAATCTTTCCCAGGAGACCAGTCGAGAGGAGGTAATCAACTGGACAAAGAGGGCCATGAAGAAACTTGATAATCTTGTGGATAGGAAGAAAAGGATTGATATAATGAGCAGTTGTGCATGTCAGTATCCGAAATCTGATTTGCAGGTCATAAGAAAAAAATATGAAGAAACCAAGGATTTAGACCTAGTTCATCAGATGCTCCAAGAGCAATTTGAATCATTTCTTAAGGAAGTTCTGAGATTGGACAGCAAATTAGTCAAAGAAATAGTGAAGAGGGGGTGGGGTTCGGCAGGAGTCAAAAAAGGAGATACGATCATAGCCACAAAAATACCTAAAAGTGGATTTCTCGTCGAGTATATGAATGAAAAAGATCCGGAAAAAAAGCGACAGTATTATTGTCATTGCCCGAGAATTAGAGATATTTTGAAAACATCTCAGAGAATATCGCCGACTTATTGCTATTGTGGTGCAGGGTTCTATAAGAGAATATGGGAGGAAATACTTCAGAAGCCCGTAGAAGTGGAAGTTTTGGAGACGGTATTAAAGGGAGACAACTTGTGCAAAATTGCTATCTATCTTCCCGGAGAAAAGTGATCAATTAGAGGGATATTGGCTCAGGTAAATCATCTGGCCTGCTAGCTCTCAAGGAGCAGGGAGAAGTTGCAGGAGTCTATCGACATCATCTTTGGTGTTATATAAATGGCAAGCGACCCTTATGTATCCACCACGAATGGTCAATAATACACCGTTCTCAACGAAGTATTTTTCCAATTCCTTGGCCTCATCTTCGCTTTTGATTGGTCTAGTATGTTTGAATGTTACAATACCGGCTCGCATTTCCCACTCTTTAGGAGTAATCAAAGCAATTTCTTTCGCTTCCAGACCATCCATAAGATGAGTTGTTATCTCCCTGATGTGTTGTTCGATTTTTTCAGGACCTAGCTCCAAGAATAAATTAATGCTGGCTTCTAACCCAGCAGCTCCAATTAGATTTGGCATCCCATACTGAAATCGCCTAGCGCTTGCACAGAAGAGATTGTAATCCTTTTTATCCAACAGTGGCAAACCTGTCATTATACGTTCCCAAAGCTTTTCTCTTAGGTCCTTAGGGATGCTTTCAATCCCTACGTGAACCGGAGCAAGTTCTTCGATCAAGCTTTCACGTATGTAAAGAAGACCAGTACCCATAGGGGCGCAAAGCCACTTATATCCGCTAGATGCAAAACCATCCACCCCTAGCTCTTTAACATTAATATTAAGAGCTCCCAGAGATTGAATTCCATCAACAAACAAGTAGGCCCCAGTATCATGAGCAATCTGAGCGAGAGCCGGGAGATCATGTCGGAAACCAGATAGATATTGAACGTGGCTAACAGCGACAGCTTTGGTCTTCCGATCAACAGCTTC
>JBHLPJ010000052.1:0-8234 GCA_048939565.1 Promethearchaeota archaeon | reverse complement strand
ATTATAAAAAGTCATTAAAGATGAATCCAAAAAGCTATTCGACATGGGGTAACATGGGGGCTGCCTATGGAAAGCTAGCTAATTCTGAAAAAGCCATTGAATGTTATCTGAGATCATTGGAAATCAATCCTATGTATACAGAGGGATGGTACAACTTGGGAGTCGTCTATAGGAAGCTGGGCAACTATGAAGAATCTATTAAGTGCTGTCAGAGGGCATTGGAAATCAATTCTAATTTTTCTGTAGCGTGGTACAATCTGGGGGTAGCTTACGGAAGACTAGGAAGGCATAAAACTGCTATTGAGTGCTATAAGAAAGCTGTAAGGCTCAATCCCGAAGACGCAGAAGCCTGGCTAAATATGGGGTGGGCATATGAGAAGCTGGGTGACTATGAGAAGGAGATTGAATGTTCTCAGAAGGCACTGGAAATCAATTCTGAGTATGCAGATGCATGGTATAATTTGGGAGTGGCTTATGAGAAGCTGGACGATCTTGAGAAGGCGATTGACTGTTATAAAAAAGCTGGCAGAATTAATCCTGATGATGAAGATACTTGGAATAATTTGGGAGTCGTCTGCGGAAAGCTAGGGAAATACGAAAACGCTATTGATTACTTCGGAAAAGCTTTGAGGCTCAATCCAATGCATGTAGCAGCGTGGCACAACATGGGAACGGCTTACAAAAAACTGGGCGATAACGAGAAGGCAGAAGAATGCTATGAAAAGGCCAAGCTTATTCCCTTTGACAAGGAAGGAAATCCAGCGGAATGACCTTTCTTAACTTTTGGACTCAGGTTGCACTCTCTTCAAGGATTCTTATGGCTTTTGTCGCCCAATCTGGATCTTTTAGAAGCGACCTGCCCACCGCTACCAAGTCCACTTGTCCTTTGTGTAGGAATCTGTTGGCATATTCTGGATCCCTAATCCCTCCCACACCGATAACTGGTATATCCACCACATTCTTAATTTGCTGGGCTTGGGGTACAAAATAACCTTGTATGTCCTGGAACTTAGCAGGCCTACTGCCGCACATCCCTCCGGACACATCAATTATGTCTATTCCGGCTTTCTGCAGTTTCTTGGCGAACATTTGTGAGTCCTTAATCTTGGTTCCTGCCGGATCCAAATCTACTGAGCCCAAACGATAAAGGACAATCTTTTCTCCGACTCTTTTCCTGACTTCTCCCACAATTTCCAACGGAAGTCTCATCCTATTTTCTAGTGAGCCTCCGTACTTATCGCGGCGTTTGTTGGTTAGGGGAGACAAAAATTGACACAGGAGAAAACCATGAGCTCCGTGGATATCGACTCCGTCAAAGCCAGCCATAATCGCCCTCTCAGCCGCTGCAGCAAAAGCATCAACCAACACCCTGATCTCCTGTTCTTGGAGTTCCCTCACTCCTTCGCTTGGTGATGGGGCAACCGGTTCTATTCCTAGCATTCCTGCATGGTTAATCTGAATCACAATTGGAGTACCCATAGCGTGAATACTGTCTGTGAGCTTTCTTAGCCCTGAGACTAAACTGTTGTCGTATATACCCAGTTGTCTCTCGCTGAGCTTTCCACCCTGCAATACATAACTATGCTCAACTATTAGTAGACCTAATGCTTTCGACCGTCTGACATAATGCTCAATAAGGCTATCGGTTACGGCCCCTCTATTTGTGGCTAGTCCTGTAGCCATAGGAGGCATGACAATTCGGTTCTTAAGCTTTATTCCCTTTACCTCCAAAGGATCCAAAAGATCAACCAATATCATCAACTCACCCATTCTTCTTTAGATTTTAGAGTACTCTCAAGGCAAATGGTCTTTTACTTGACCCCCTCTGGCAGTTTCACCATTATCTAGCACTAATAGATTCCCAACTGCGTGAGATGATTCTTCACTTGCTAAGAATAGAGCACCATAAGCTATTTCTTCTGGACTTGCCAGCCTGCCCATGTCTTCCCACTCCTTTTCTGGATCTCTCGATTGCTCAACAGCCTTTCTCAAAAGCGGTGTGTCAACATACCCTGGACATAGTGCATTTATTCTAATATTGTCCTTGGCGTGGTCTATAGACATGGCCTTGGTTAGCATCACTACACCTCCCTTGGAGGCACAGTATGCCGCCCATCCAGGTTGAGCTACTAATCCCCAGTTTGATGCGGTATTTATGATTATGCCTCCGCCCTGTTTTTTCATATGAGGTATTGCCGCTTTAGAACACAGGAATACGCCTTTCAAATTAATATCAATTGTCTTTTCCCACTCATCTTCAGTAGTTTCAAGTACAGTTCCAATTAGACCAATGCCTGCATTATTGTGAAGAATATCGATTCGACCAAAAGTTGCGATAGTACTCTCTATAAGATTTCTGGCATCATTCCATTTTGACACATCTGTCTTAATAAGAATCGATTCTCTGCCCATTAATTTAATCTCGTCAACCACTTTCCGTCCAAGTTCTTCATCTAAATCTGCCACAACAACTTTTGCTCCTTCTTTGGCGAATAATCTGGCGGTGGCTGCCCCTATGCCTGAAGCAGCTCCCGTAATCACAGCTACCTTATTCTCAAGCCTCAATATTGCTGCCCTCCAAAAGGATTGATGATTTGTCTTTTCTAATAGATAATATTATTAAACTGTAAGTCAACTAAAAAATGGTATTAAAGTTCTATATATTATTTTATTATTTGCACTAAGGTGTAGGTGCAAAGCACAAAAATGCAAATTTCTTACCAAAACAAAACTAAGTTTTTCTTTATGTAATTCTTCTTTACATAACCATCGTTCTACCTTCCTTGCGAAAGTAAACAAGAACAAAGCAAGCATGAAAACTGGGCTTGAAAGAATTTAGCAATGAATCTTGCCCTAAACAATCCACAATCCGTTCGAATCTAAGTTGAGAAAGAGTTCTTGATGAAAAGATTTCCGGTTGCAGGTCCACCTATAGCAAATGGGGGCTATAACCGACTACATCTAAGGTTATTCTTTGAGGTCTAATTGGAGCAAGAGGTCCGATGATGATAGTCCCTATGGACATTGATTTGGAGTTCAATCCTATGAGACTGGCGGGATTTAGAACTGTGAGGTCAAATGAATTAATGGCTCGATATATGGCAAAATATGTGAGGGCTCTGGGAGCATAGGTTGTTTGATCCAGAATCAGATGTGTAACAAATGAGACACTGATCCAAGCAGACAATAGAACATGATTAAACAGTGGACCGACAATCCATATTGGTACAAGCAATTCGTAAGAGTGCAGAGGCAGATAGAGCCTCCTTGATTCTTGGAAGTGATCTCCTGAGAAGAGCTTACCAAACACATTCTTATCGAGCCTACCATTGAAAATCAAATAATCTATAAGATGGTCCCCATCAATGAGAACTCCTGTGGCTGCGGCAGAAAGGGCCACTATGAGTGAATCTGTAACTATAAAACAGATCCAGGCCAAAGTGCATGACACAAGTATATGAGCAGATGGTCTCAAGTCTATTCATTCCATTTTGATTAAAAACAATCGAGAATATAGTTAACGATAAGTCTATCTAAAAAGATATTTCATTGCCTATCTATTTAAGTCTTACCCAAAGGAATCTATCTAATTAATAAAGCAAAAAGCTGAGCAAATTCTGAAGGATCCCCATCATAGGAGGTTTTGCTTTCGCCTTCTGACCAGGAAGAACGAAGCTGCTCCCGCTGTCACGGCTAAAACGCTGGCAGCAAGTTTCCCAAATCCTCGAGCACTTAACCCGTCGTCACGGTTTGTGAAATTAGCATATAAAATCACGGCACTAAATGTTGCCCAGGAGGCTGGCTTAAATATATGGATGCCTGATAATTCTAACCGTCAATCGTCAAAAATCTAATAAAGACTTTTCTTCTTTCTATCTATTTGAGGAGAGGAAATATGAGAAAAGGTAAGGAATTGCTGCGAACAAAGGATTTGGAGGTAGTTCTTCAAGAAAGAGAGAGAGCAATAACAATCGTCGATAAAGTCAACTTGGAGATTCGTGAAGGAGAGACGGTTGGCCTGATAGGCGAAACGGGATCCGGTAAAACCATCATTGCAAGCTCAATCCTGGACGTACTCCCCTCGATCGGTGAAGGAAAATCCCCTTGGAAGGTTAAGGGAGAAATCGTATACAAAAGCGATGACTTACTGAAATTATCTGACAGAAAGCTCAGGAAGCTGAGGGGGAATGAAATATCATTAATACCCCAATATTCTGCGTCTTCTCTACATCCAATCGATATGGTTGGATCCCAAATAGGAGAAGCAGTTGAATCGCATAGAGCCATAGAGAAACAAAAACTGAAGGAACTTGTTGAATCCTACTTGGGAAAGGTCGAGCTATCCAGAGATCGCTATGAACGCTATGCACATCAATTTAGCGGTGGAGAAGCTCAGCGCATATTGATCGCTATGGCATTAATAAACAACCCCTCTCTGCTTATAGCAGATGAACCAACTCGGTCTTTGGATATCACGGTGCAAAGACAGGTATTGGAACTGATAAAGGCGATAAAAAAGGAATTCGGCTTTTCAATGCTATTAATCACTCACAATCTGGGAATTATTGCTGAATTGTCCGACTATATTTATGTGATTTATACCGGAAAGGTTGTGGAACATTCTGATGTCAAAACAATTTTTAAAAAATCGAGACATCCGTACACTCGAGGGTTAATGGCTGCAGTCCCCAGCTTTTTCGGACCCTCCACTAGGGTTGAGGGGATTCCTGGCGAGCCGCCACAACCACCTTATGATATCCCCGGATGCACATTTCATCCAAGATGCAAATATAGCAGAGAATACTGCAAGAAAGAATCCCCCTCCATAAGAGAAATCGAATCTAGTCACCATGTGGCATGCTTTAGGGCTGAAGAGATTTAGAAGAAATCAGATGATTGTAGAATGCACATTTTGGATCACTGCTTAAAATAATCGATTCTTTGGAGTTATTGTTGCTTCCCAGCTTTTGAGTAGATTTCCCAAGCTAAGACTGAATCACGTAGATTACAGGATTCGAAAGATTTAATTCATTGATGGAAGGATTTGTTATTGAGGATATATCAAGGATGTATCTGATTCTAAACTAAGAGGAGTCATCACAAAGATGGATCTAGTTCCCGCTGTAAGACAAGAAAGAAGCCCAATTGAGAAAATCAGAGAAATTAGCAAATGTGTTGTAAACATAAATACACTGGGATTTCCTCAAGATGCTTTCCAAAGAA
Organism: Promethearchaeota archaeon; assembly: GCA_048939565.1. Classification (GTDB taxonomy): domain Archaea; phylum Asgardarchaeota; class Odinarchaeia; order Odinarchaeales; family JBHLKK01; genus JBHLKK01. Next base: position 3,011 of record JBHLPJ010000052.1, on the reverse strand, counting down.
CTACTCCAATAGAAGGTATTGGCTCTGGTTTCTTCTTTGATAAGGAAGGTCATATTCTAACTAACAGCCACATCGTAGAAAACGCAAAAAGACTTGCGGTAACACTAGTTGATAGATGTGTACTACAAGGGAAACTTGTTGGTCTCTGCAGGATGTCAGACATTGCTGTTATCAAAGTGTATACAGCTGATGTAGAACCAATTGAATTTGGTGATTCGGATAAATTAGAAGTCGGCCAGAAAGTTTTCGCCATCGGCCATCCCTATGGGTTAACTGGAGGGTCTATAGTCACTACTGGTATAATCAGTGCTTTGGAAAGGACTTACCATACGAGAGTAGGTGGTTTCCGGCTAATTCAAACCGATGCAGCAATTAATCCTGGAACCGGTGGAGGTCCCTTGATAGATCTGAGTGGGAGAGTCATTGCCATCAATACTGCCCTGATTCCGAGCATAAGCGGTATAGGTTTCGCAATACCGGTAAATCTGGCTAAGATACACCTAGGGGATATTGTGCTCTATGGCAAAGTCAAAGAACCTTGGTTAGGTGCTACTGGCATAACCATAACCAAGGGGATGGCCAAACACTATGATTTCCCGATAAGAAGTGGCGTATTCGTGGTTAACATAGCACCCAACAGCCCGGCAGATAAAGCAAAGATAAGGCAAGGGAATATCATAACAGAATTTGATAACAGAATCGTAAACAACATCGAAGATTTGAAGAATATTTTACTTGAGAAAGAGCCCGGTGAAAAGGTGGAATTGGCTATACTAAGAGGTCCTAAGAAAAGCCGATTGAGAGTTACGCTGGAGCAAACACCATAGAAGTGTTTTCTGTGAGTCTATTTTTGTTCTGCCATCTTGTGATATTTGTTGACGTTGCTCAGTATCTGTCCTATACTACGATGGAGTAAATGGCTTAGCTAATCTCTATGGCGTCAACTGGACAGCTATCCGCTCCTTCCTTTGCACAGTCCTTCAAGCTGTCATCAATCTCGCCTGTGCTAAAATCCTCATTCTGCTCCTTCAAGAAACGATCTACAATCCTGGATTTTCCCTCATCATCTGTTTCGTATACATCTTCGCATAAGGAGTAACATACTCCGCAAGCAATGCACAAATTCCTATCAATCTTCACAGAAATCAACTAATGATCCTCCAAAGCTTAAATCACCCGAAAATCTTCACGCACGAGTACAAATAGGCAAAGTATATTAACTTATTCTTTTTAGTTAATTGGGGGTGAACTTATGCAATTTTACTTGGATCCGCTCTTCATCATTTCGATAGTTACAGTACTAGTCATTGTCGGCTTTTTTGCCAGCGGTCTCTATGTAGTGCAAGAGTGGCAAAGGGGTGTCGTGTTCCGCCTAGGGAGAATAGTTAAAGTCAGTGACGGTGGACTTCATTTCAAGATACCTGGTTTTGATTCAGTAACAAGAGTTGACATGAGAACTCAGACCATAGACTTGAAGGGACAGTCTGCTATTACTAGGGATAACATCAGCGTTGGCGTAGATGCTGTTGTGTTCATGAAGATTGAAGATGCCAAGAAATTGATACTAAAGATATTCAATTATCGAAACGCTGTTGCCAAATATGCTCAAACATCCATCAGGGACATTACAGGGCAGTATGATCTTGATGTCCTATTGGAAAACAGAGAGGAAGTTGCGATAAACCTTAAAGAAAACATAGATAAGCTTACAAAAGAATGGGGGATTGACATCCCTAAAGTCGGGCTGCAAGACATCACTCTTCCTGGTGACATGAAGCGTGCCTTTGCAGTTCAAGCTGAAGCTGAAAGAGAGTCAAGGGCGGTGGTGGTCAAGGCAAAGGCTGAAATGGAAGCCTCAGAGAAGTTGAAGGAAGCAGCTGAGAACTTCAAGGATCCCAACGCAATGCAGCTTAGAATCCTTTCAACACTGAATGACATAAGCAAGGACCAAAGCAACACAATAATTCTTGCGTTACCACTCGAAACACTTAGGGCTGCCGGAATACAAGGAGTTGCTGCTCTTGCCTCAGTAAAGGCAAAATATGAACAAGCTGATTAGATCATCTGGATTTTTTCTTTTCTTTTTTTTTGTATGTACAAAGACTCAAGCCATATGAAGGCTCTCTACAATGATTAGGAGCAGTCCACAGTTATATATCACCTAGCTATCCATAATTCCCTACTGAAAACTACCTGGATGAAGGTGAGATGGAGCTCTTCGACCTCCTAGCAAGAATAGTCGGAAAGGAAAACATTTCAGACAACGAATTGGATTTAATCTGTTATGCTAATGATCTGGCTCCGTTACCGGAAATCGTATTATCTGCCTATAAGCTAAAGCCACCGTCCTATGTAGTTCGCCCGAATAGCACAAAGCAAGTCTCAGAGATAGTAAAACTTGCTAATAATCGCAAAATTCCAGTAACTCCTCGTGGTGGTGCCTCTTCAGGTCTTGGAGGGTGTATTCCGGTCGAAGGTGGCATAGTGTTAGATCTAACCTCCTTGGATCGAGTAATCGATATCAATCAGAATGAAATGATATTGGAGGTACAGTCTGGGGTTGTTTGGAAAACCCTTATACATAAATCTAAGAAACTTGGACTTAAGCCTGGCATATATCCTAGCAGCGCCCCCTCTGCCACTGTTGGGGGTTTTATCAGTACAGGGGGCAGTGCAGGAGTCGGTGCTCCAAAATATGGCCCCATATTTGATCAGGTCATCGAGTTAAAGGTAATCCTACCGAGTGGCGATATTGTGAAATTGTCTCCGCCGCTCTCAAATCTATTTGTGGGTGCAGAAGGAACACTCGGCGTCGTGACAGAGGCAGTCTTGAAAGCATACCCTATTCCAAAGGCTCTTTCTGTGGCGGCATATGCATTTAACGAAATCTCTTCTGCTTGCGACTCTATCGTCAAGATCTATCATGGCGGTTTGACACCATACTATCTTTTCGTTGTGGATAAGTATCTTTTGGATATAACCAGAAGTCTTGGGATTGAAATGCCACAATG
>JBHLPJ010000179.1:0-2615 GCA_048939565.1 Promethearchaeota archaeon | reverse complement strand
TTTAATATAACCCTTTTCTCCTTTTCAGAGTAAGCATATTCTAACGCAGAATATACAACCCTATCCGCCCCAAATGAGGGCTCTATAACGTGCGGAATGAATCTGGAACCAGAGACTTTCTTCATTTTCTCGTCAAAAGCTATGTGTTCAGAATCTATACGATTCTTTCCTATTGAATAGAAACCATATTCTTCGACGGCTTCTTTTACAGTCTCGGGATCAGTCTCTTTCAAAGAAGAGAGAATCTCTCCAGTTGCGCTGCCAAAATCCTTTCTTATCGACTTCACGTCTGGCTTAATTACCGTTCTTTTTACCATCTTTGGCTGATCGTATTTTTTGAAGGCACGAAGATCGGTTCCGCTGAATTTCATGTGTCTGCCCAGATCCCAATCTGTTCTATATGCGTGTCCCGCAACCTCGGACCAACCAAATCGCTCCAAGAGAACTTGATGATCCATGGTCTGTTTCGAATAATGTGCTCTTTCCCAGGGGAGCTGTTCCCTAAATCGTTGTTTTTCAGGCGGAACACCTAAACTTGAAATAAAAGATTTCGATACAACCAAGAAATACGCAATCCATTCACTAGCCACAATTCTTTTTTCAACAGCTTCTCGCGCTGTAACAATTTCCGCTTGACCTTCTTTTTGCTGAGCATCCGACGTCAGAATGGTTAGTTCCTCATTTTCTACATCACTTAGCCTGGGGCATAATGCTAACTCGTTTGGATCGATGAAGACTTCTACTTCCATAATAGTGAACTCACGCAATCGAATTACACCCTTTCTTGGCGAGATCTCGTTTCTAAATGTACGACCAATCTGAGCAATCCCTAAAGGCAGTTGCTCGCGTTTAGCACTAAATACTCGCTTAAAGTCTACAAACATCCCCTGAGCTGCTTCCGGCCTGGCATAGCCGATATTCCCTCTGTAAGGCCCGATTGTTGTCTTAAACATCAAATTAAAGAGATCAACTTTGCCTAACGGGCCGCCACAGTCTGGACAGATGATGTTATTCTCCTTTATCAGGCTATCAAGTTCTTCTATGCCTAACCCCTCAACAACCTTGCCGGTGGCGTTTTCGATTAAATGGTCTGCTCTATATTGTTTTTTGCAATCTAGACATCCTACCATTGGGTCAGTAAAGTGATCTGTGTGTCCGCTCGCCCTAAAGACTGCCTGAGGCATAATTATGGGAGAATCTATCTCTACAAAACCCTGTTTAGTTACGAACCATTCCCGCCATTTATCTTCAACATTTCTCTTGAGTGTTGCTCCAATTGGCCCATATGTAACGAATCCACTCAATCCTCCATATATCTCAAAACTGGACCAAAGTATACCGCGTCTTCTACAGAGCTCCATGACTTTTTCATATAGATCCAACACGTTCACATTCCTCTGGTTATTCAATTCTGTTGGAAAATTCTATCAATAAGGGTTTTGGTGAACTACACTGAGTCTAGATATGCTTCTGAATAATAAATCTTAGGTAAGCCACAAGAAGATCTTTTCATTGGCCCGATCGTGTAAAATACCTTCAGGAAATCCTATGTGAATTGTCGCTGATCTTTCCATCTAATTCATTTGGGAAGGGTATTTTGAAATCGATTCATTTCTTAGTGTCAGTCTCAGGATATCTGGCTTTATGTGGATCTCTGCAATGAGTTGAGAAAATATATTCCACAAATAAGCACGATCAGAGACTCTAAATTCGTATTTTGATGGGAGGAGACCATCTTCATCTGCCTTCTTCAGTATGTAGTTTCTCAAAAATGTGCTTCCCGAAGCGAAGAGAAAAGATAACCCTTGCGATAAGAAATCTTGAATATTCTCCAACTTTTTGAAAGCTGGTAAGTAATTCTCTCGCAACCACCTGCCAAATTCCTCCAGTTCAATATGAATGGTTCTTTTAGTCGCCATCTTCGTTTACAATCCTTTCATAAGGAAGTTCATAACTTTGATAAGGGATCTTGACCTTTGTCCCAATTCCCTGTTGGATCCACATCTTCCCAATTAGTCCCAATTCCTATTGTAATTGCTTTTATTGCATCTATTAATGAAGGACTGCTCAAGTTTTAAAGTTTTACTGCACTTGCCGAACGAATAGGTTTGGATAAATCAAGAAAGACTTTTGAATATCTGGCAATCAAAATATGAGCCAATGAGGTGTTGTGGATGCAAGTTCCGACGCACAGGCTAGAAAGTATTAGACGAATCTTGAATCGTGAGGAAATAGATGTTCTATTTTCAATGAAGAAGGAGAATGTTTTCTACCTAACAGGCCTTTCCTTGCCGATACCCCCCCCTCTCGTAATTATTGTGCCTGTGGATAATGAGGCAACTCTGATAGCTCCTTCAAAGATGCTAAGCCTAGCAGATGAAGCTTCAAAAATCAAAGATGTAAGACCTTATTTTTCGGATACGGCAAAAAGTGAGAGAGACCAAAAGAAACCAGATTTTTTGGATGTTGTCAGAGCCGCAATTGAGGAAAAGGATCTCGATAAAAGAATCATTGGACTAGAATATGAAAACACGTCGCTTTCCATGTTTAATAGATTGAAGGATTTACTGCCAGATGCTGGTTTCAAAGATACATCTTCTCTAATCTGGGAAATG
>JBHLPJ010000178.1:0-2619 GCA_048939565.1 Promethearchaeota archaeon | reverse complement strand
CTGTAAAAGAGTATTTAAGATATTACCAGACCAACTTGGATACTTCAGTAGGTGATTCTGAACATCATTGGGAAATAGTCCTATTCTCCTATTGGTAAAATGGTGTTATTGCCTATTTACGAGTTTCTTTGCCACACTAATAGCTTCAACGGCATTCTCAGCGTAGCCATCTGCCCCAATTTCCTTAGCCCAATCTTCAGTAGCCGGAGCTCCCCCTACCATAACTTTTATGCTTTTCTTCAATCCTTCCTTACGCAGAAGATCGACAATTTCTCGTTGAGCAGGCATGGTTGTACTTAAAAGGGCAGAAGCTCCAATAATGTCCGCATCTACTTCCTTTGCTTTATTGATGAAATCAACCGGAGGGACATCTTTTCCAAGGTCATACACTTCAAAGCCAGCAGTGATCAACATAGAGGCAACTATGTTTTTTCCAATGTCATGAATGTCGCCTTCCACAGTGCCAATAACTACTTTCCCTATTGATTCCAGTTTGGTTGCCTGTCTCTTCAGTTCCGGTTCAATTAACTCATTCATGACTCGTTTCACAGCCTCGCCTGCTGCCACCAAATGCATCAGAAAGAATTCACCCTTCTCAAATCTTTCTCCAATTATCTTCAACCCCTTTGTAATTCCCTTTTGAACTATCTCCACAGGATTTGTATTTTGATCTAATGCCCTCTTTGTGATTTCATATGCCTTGTCTGAATCAAATGACATTATAGCATCTACCAACTCGTTAAAGATAACTTCGGAAGGCATAACACCTCACCTCATAAATCTTGAGAGTACAATCCGTTTGTTTAAATAAATGTTATTTAGGATTGTTTGGTGAATGTTATATTTAAAATCCATTTTGGTTCTGAGGATGTTCCTCCTATTGCCATATATATATTATATATAAAAAACATGCAGACTATACTGTGGAAAGGATGCAGAAGATCAGCACAATAACGAGGTGACTATTTTGTGGCATTTTAAGGCAAAGCAGAAATCCTTTGAGATCGGTAAAGTGAAAATTGGTGGGGTTCCGGGTGAACGTCCGGTCGTCCTCATTGGCACACTTTTTCATCTAGGTCAGAAGATTGTGACCGATGCAAAGAAAGGGGAGTTTGATAAGGCTAAGGCTGAAGAACTTATCAATGCACAGGATGAGTTCTCAGATAAGACGGGAAATCCTTGTATGATTGATTTAGTGGCTTCTGGTGCGGAAGCAGCCATTAAGGAATTGGAGTTTGTCATGAGTGTAACAGATACCCCGATTTTGATAGATCCAGTCGGAATAGAAGCAAAAAAAACAGCCATACAATACATAAAAGATAACAATATGGCTGACAAGGTTGTGTATAATTCCATAACGGTGGAGACTAAAAAAGAGGAGCTCGATTCAATCAGAGAAGGAGAAATCACCAGTGCAATACTTCTGGCTTATAGCTCAAGAGTGTTTACAACCCAAGGACGAATTGATGCAATCACTTCTCTTCTCTCATCTGTAGAGGAAATCGGGATCGAAAAACCATTAGTTGATACATGTATTATGGACATTCCTAGTTTAGGAATGGGTTGTTATGCGCTTTTCAAGCTAAAGGATGAATTTGGAGTTCCTATTGGAGGCGGCACAGATAATGCCATTTCTACATGGAGAGGATTAAAAACTAAGATGGGAAAACAGGCTCGTGAGTCAAGCATTGCTACTGCCGCCGCAGCGGCCGCCATGGTAGGAGCGGATTTCGTATTATATGGGCCCATAAAAACAGCACCATACGTCTTTCCATCAGTTGCCATGGTTGATGCAGCTTTTGGTCAGCTGGTTATGGAACAAGGCAAGATGATCGATAGAGGTCATCCGTTATTCAAGATTCCCTAATCCCAATTAGAAGAATGATTCTGTAAGCAATTTCCACCTGTCGAAAGGAGCATTCCAAAAGAGATGGGCACTAATGTATTTACCGCTCAAAAGTGTTTGTACCCCCTTAATCCATTCCCGCCCCATCCAATAGAGTTCCCTTGAAGTGGTTAGGATGAAGCTAATTCCCTCCAGAAAAAAAGCTTTGAGCATCTTGCAGCAAATGAATGTTGCCAGAAGCGTCATCAGGCACTCTATCGCTGTTTGTGAGAAGAGTTTGGAGATAGCCAGAATAATCAAAAATAAGGGCCGCAGAATCAATCTGGCAATTCTTGAAGCAGGTGCGCTGCTTCATGACATTGGTCGGACAAAGACCAATAGCATACTTCATGGGGTTGTGGGTGGGCAGATTCTGAGAAGACTCGGAATTTGTGAAGAGGTTGTGCGTATTGTGGAGACTCATGTCTTGGGTGGAATTTCTCCACAAGAAGGAAAGAATCTAGGATTCCCAGAGGGAGATTTTCGCCCCAGGACTGTTGAGGAAAAAATATGTTGCTATGCTGACAAATTGACCAAAGGGAGCAGGTATGTAACGCTGGAGGAAAGGTTTGCATATTGGGTAGAGAAGTATGGTAATACAATTGAGATAAAGAGGTCGCTGGAACGTACCAAACAGATTGGAGAATATCTCAAACAGTTGATGAACGAGCCCTAATTTATTCTCGAAAATATAGCCTCAAAATCAAAAATACAGCCTCAGGACCGAAATATTG
>JBHLPJ010000005.1:0-27362 GCA_048939565.1 Promethearchaeota archaeon | reverse complement strand
TATTCACCATGTACATCTATGATGATCGACGCTATTCTTCCTTGATTTTCTTTTCGTGACAGAAGTTCCTCAACTAGAACTGAGCTCAGATACGACTTTCCTCCGCCCGACATGGCAAGAACTGCAACGTGCTTTTGAAAAAGCTTTGTTAAGTTTAGTCGAGCTGGAATCCCATGATATCTAACATTGCCTATGTCCAAACCACTATCCAAATCTAGTCCCAAAAACCGAGCTAGAATATTCCTCTCAGCAAGATATACTTTCTCGCCCGGCGAAGGAGGAAAGCTCACTCTATCAATATCACCATTCACAAAAACTCCCATTGGACGTGCTTTGGCAAGGGCAAATTCCCACCTATCAGCAGGAAAAATCGTGGATATTGGATGGCCACCGCGCTCATACTCACGAACAGATTCAGCCTTATTGAAATAACGATTGGATTTTATGACCTCTGTTACCATACCAACTAACATGCCGTCCTCGGATTTAGTGCATATAAACTGACCCGTTCTGACGGGAGGGGATGACGTATTACTAGTAACTACGAAACTAAACTCCGTGGCGCTGGGTCCATCAAAAGTACATATTAATGTCCCGACTTCGTTTGAGGGACTATCAGTTCTTTTTGACATAATTTACCCCCTAAAACGGTTTCTTCTCCCTTCTCATCCTTAACATGGATGGAGATAAACCAACATGCTCAATAAGCTGTTCATAGACAATATCCAAGTCATTTTCTAGAAGTCTTGCCTGAGTATCGGCTTCAACCAAAACTGTTGGCAATCCGTATTCTGCGTGGTGTGAGGATAGAGGTAGAATTACAGATGCCAATTTATCTGCCACTCTACTGGCATCATTACCGAATGTTAGGAATTCTATGCGAAGGGGGCGATCATATTCCACGGTCTTTAGATAGAAGGCGTGTAATTGCTTGGGCCAATTTTTGTTCTCAAAATCTCGCAAGGTAGGATATGATTTGATGTTCTTCATATAGTTGAAAATGAAACTTCTTTCTCCAATGTTTAAGATTCGATATAGAAGATCCGTATCCCTAATACGAAAAATAGTTTTTCGATAATCAAGTTTCAAAAGCTTATTCAGGGTAGGCTCCTGATTCATGAGATGAGGGATGATACTGCCCAAGATTTGTGTAAACCTTGTACTTCGACTGTCTTTTACAATACCACATAGTAGGGTGCCGTGCTTTTTACAACTATCATAAAGTTCTTCGTAAAGTCGAATTAGAGTATTATATTTAGGTAGCATTGCAGAATGGGCGTGAGGCCTATCACTTAGCATGGGTGTGATGGACCCATCCATGAGAAGTATGTCAAGATGACGAAAATCAAGAACCTCATTAGCGACGGTTAGTTCGCTCCTTATTCGTTCTAAAGATGTATCTAATTCAAAATCAAATAGCGATAAGGGCTCCAAATTCGATATTATTTGGGGAAAGGGACATTCTTGCGGATAATACTCAACGAATGGTTTTCCTTGCTTGTCAAAATCAAATATGACAGCTATTGCCCTGGTAATTATTAGATCTATACCGTGAAATGAACTGCCCACGACACCTCCATCAACCGCACCGACTCGCAATCCGCCCAAATCTGTCGGAGAAACGCTAAAAAACAATCGATTTTCCAAGATATCTGAAAACCCAGTACGAAGATTTGCCAAATCGATTTGAGCTTTTGCATCTTTAATAATACTTGCTAACCCAGACTTGTCTTTTTCGATTTTTCTGATTTCTGCAGCAATGGTATTTACTGTCGTCCACATTTTATCATTGCTAGAGTTAAACATTTTCACCTCACGACTGTTGTTTTGCATCGCGGTATTTTAAAGCCTCTTTAATGAATGCGTAGTAGATCGGAGATGGCGCATCCGGACGAGATTTGAATTCGGGATGGAATTGAACACCAACTATCCAACAGTCTCCTGATAGCTCGATCGCATTGATGATTCTTCCGGTAGGATCATGCGCAGAAGCAATCAGTCCTTTTTCTTCAGCTTGTTCTGCATATTCATTCATTATGTGATAGCGATGTCTAAATCTCTCAACAATTCGCTCTTTTCCATAAGCTTTGAACAGTTTTGTACCTTTCTTGAGAAGGATTTCATGTGCACCCAATCGCATAGTTCCGCCTTTGGTTTCAATCTCTCTCTGTTCTGGAAGCAGATCCACCACGGGATATTTCGTGCTTGAATCGACCTCTGCTGTATTTGCCCCCTCCAATCCTAGAATTGAACGGCAAAAGGCCACAAAAAGCAGTTGAGCTCCAAAGCAGATTCCTAAGTAGGGAATCCTATGTTTTATCGCATAACCAGCGCATTTAGTCATTCCTTCTACTCCTCTGAGGCCAAAACCAGGCGTTAGCAGTATACCATCAAACTGATCCAGTACAGAAAGGTCACTCGGATCTTCCTCAAAGACTTCAGTTTCAATCCAGTTTATCTTAACTTCAGCACCCAAATGGGCACCGGCATGCAACAAAGCTTCATTGATGCTAACGTAACTATCTACAATCTCGCAATACTTTCCCGGCATAGCTATGTTAATAACTTCATTACGTTTTTTGAATAATCCTGTTATGCTTTTCCACCTGCTTAAATCTGGTTTTTGCTTTTTTATATTCAGGATCTCACACAAGTAATTTCCGAGTCCTTGCTCCTCAAAAATCAAGGGCATGTCATAAACCACATCTATATAGCGACTAGAGATAACTGCTTCTTGTGGAACATTACAAAATAGGCTAATCTTTTGGCGAATATCATCGGTCAAATCAGCTTCAACGCGTCCCACTATTACGTCAGGCTGCAAACCTAGCCCTTGTAGTGCTTTAACGCTGTGTTGGGAGGGTTTGGACTTTAGTTGACCTACCTTTTCTAGGTAGGGGACAAATGTAACGTGTACCAATGCTGTATCAGCAGGTGGTTCTTCTAGTCTAAATTGACGAATGGCTTCCAAAAAAGGCATGGCCTCTATGTCGCCAACCGTCCCTCCGACCTCAGTTATCAATATGTCCGTATTGGAGGTCTTGGCAACAAGACGAATGCGTTGCTTTATCTCATCTGTAATGTGAGGAATTACCTGAATTGTCTTACCAAGAAATTCTCCCTTACGTTCTTTCAGAATTACAGAGAGGTAAATCTGCCCACTGGTGATATTATTTTGGGGATGAATAGGATGGCCTAAGAAGCGTTCATAAGTTCCAAAATCTTGGTCTATTTCAGATATCGTAAAGACAGAATCCTCAACCGGTTTGAAATCCCAAATTTCCTCCGTAACAAATACTTCGCCATGTTCACGCGGATTCAAGGTGCCAGGATCTACATTCAAATAGGGATCAATTTTTATAACGTCCACAGAATGGCCTCGAAACTGAAGTAATTTCCCTATAGAAGCTGCAGTAGCGCCTTTGCCTGTAGGCCCATTGGAGAACCTATCCAATAAGTATACCTGACATGACGCCTCCTGCGACGAATATATACTTTGTCAACTTTATCTCACACCATAAATCTTGATGATAATTTGAGCTTTTTAACGTTTGCGGGATTAGTCTTTCTTTTTATGGATCTTAGATTTGGGAATTAACAGTTCTGTTTTTATAGCACTTGGACTTCTCTTCAAGGTAATTGTATTTCTAATCGGTTTTGCCGTACTTTTATATGATTGGAGTATTCAAGTATCAGAGGTGCTATCATATGCAGTCTGACGATGCCACCGATTATCTCAATAATGCTGTGGAGTACCTTGATAAGGCAGTCTCCACTCTCGCAAATGACAATAATGAGGATCTCTATAATGCAACCTGGCATGCAAGGGCAGAATTGGAATGTTTTACGATAATATTAGCCCTGGGACTTGAAGATGATGTTGAGAAATCAGGAATGCTAAAACGTGCTAGAGTGAGTTCTAAAGATAAAAAAAAGGATATATTGCTCACTTCTGCTCAAAACTTTCTGAATAACACTACTGATGCGTTTGAAAAGAAAAATCTTGAGGACGCTTTGATGTATGGCTGGAAAGCTAAGGAAATGTTAGCAGCGCTAATCAGACTGATTGAATCCGAGAGCTGATTTTTTGGTGAAATTACATTCTATCCGATTTCTGGACGCCTATCGATGGTTTCAACGGCATCCGGTCCTGTTCCTATTAGGGTGACAGGAAGTTTTAGTTCCTCTTCGATTTTTCTAATGAAGTTTTTACCGATGTCTGGTAGTTCGTCGAAAGTCTGAGCGCCTTTACATTCAGGATATAGAATATCTAGTTTGGTTACCGCTAATTGTGTAGCACCATTTATGAAGACTGCTCTTTTGGCCAACTCAAAATTGAACGGAGCAGAACGTCTTTTTCGACCTGTAACCGTAGCTACCTCGAACCAGCCTCGCCTCTTGGACTCTTCTTCACTTAGTTCTTCAGGTAATGGTCCACCGCCGACCCGAGTTGTATAAGCTTTGAATACAACGATGACGTCTGTAACCCTTGTTGGACCAATTCCAAGGTCTGAACAAGCGGCAGCGGCACATACATCTTTGCTTGTACAATAGGGATAAGTCCCATGATATAGAGAGATATAAGTTCCTTGACTGCTTTCGACCAACACTCTTGCATTCTTGTTCAGCGCTTGATTTATTTCTAACGGAACATCGGTTATCCATTTTTTGAGTTCTGGTACTTCCTTGGCGACTATTCCAACTCTTTCAACCCGATCCACATTTGCAGGTCCACATCCTGTTCCCGTACTTCCGATTTTTCCTTTCAGATGAGTAGATGATTTATCTCTGTCGATGTGTTTTTGCTCAATTACGCCGCATTGCTTGTCAATTCCCACGCGGTCGCCTATACCGGTTAACTCTACTTCACTGAGAAAGATGTTGGGATCCACTAAAACGCCGGGCCCTATGAGGATCCTGGCATTCTTTGCGATAAAGCCACTTGGAATTTGCCGGAGTTTGTATGTTTCTCCTCCGTATTGCACTGTATGTCCGGCATTTGTGCCAACACCTGCTCGCGCAACTATATCGGGCTTGTCTTTTATGGATAAATGGGATATTATTTTCCCTTTACCCTCATCACCAAAGAATCCTCCTACAAGAATAGTACATGACATAGAGGTCACCCTCCTTTAGCTGATATCCGCAACTTTAAAAGCTATTGGTGATATTTCTTATTTTCGGATTCTTTGCGTCCTGAACTATGCAAGAGACCTTTTTATTCGTTCTTCGATTATATTTCTGGATCGCTCCTCCAAAACGTGGGCTGGGATGTCATAGAGTGTTATCCGACCTCGTCTCCCTCGTCTGCCTCTCCCTATAGGCCCAACTATCATACCGATAATTCCTAAATCAGATAAAACAGATACATGTTTTCTGAAGGTAGGTTTGGTATGTTTTCTTGTGTTGAACTCTTCACATGCAATCTTGTAATATTCATGTGCCTCATCTATTGTTGTAGCAGTAATATTGCGACGTTTTAGGCGTTTTGCTATACCCATGGCAGTCAAAAGTTCATGGGTCTTCAAATTATAAAAGACGTCAGGTCTGAGCTCTGGGTACACATCTCCTTTCACTTTTCTAATCATCTCGGGCGTTATGGTTTTTTCGGCCATGTAATCTGCCAGCTTTCCAGACAGGTGGAGCATTTCAATTCCATGGCGAGCATTTTCTGTTTTGGAAGCTACTTCTGCTATCATATCTATTACTTCAGAGGAGATGACTTCTGGTTTAAAGGCAAGTTTTGCTCGATAGTCTATGATCTCCAGTAGTTCTTCTTTGGTGTATCCTTTCATATCAATCTGATCCTGAATATGACCAGAAAGTTGAGCATCCAGCATAGTTTTCCATTCGGTAGGACGACTTATTATTATGGTTGAAATACTTGACCGACCGAAACCATAGACTTCTGCAGCATGAATCAAACTTAGGATGGCGTCACCACCAATTATACACGCTTCGTCTATTACCAACAGCAGCCTAGCCTGCTCACTATTAAGACGCTTTATTAACATGCTCAGTAGTTCTTCATCTGAAAAACCACGGCTGGTTATGTTAAATCTCTCAGTAAGTAAGTTGCGTAAAATAGCGGTTTTTGTTCGGAACGTATAGCAATTGTAATATGCAAAATATATCGTGACGTCGTTCTTTTGTTTAGCTTTTTTAACAAGGCGTTCGCCCAGGTATTTAACCATGGCTGTTTTTCCAGTACCCGGTCCGCCTATGACTGCTACATTAACAGCATAAGCCCCTTCTTTTATAAGTAAAGGTTTAAAATCTCGACCTATCATGATGATCTCATTTTCGCGCCTCGGTAACGTGTCAGGTACAAACTCAGGAAATAGTTTGGTCTCACCATCTTTTTTGAAGACCGAGGTTCCAAATAGAGCGCGTTCGACCAAATCATCCGTTTCCCTCAAGTCATTCACCATGATTTAGTTCTGCAATTCTGTTATTTAATGAATTCGGCTAGGTGTTTAATCTGAAAGATTTTGGTCTAATATGCTTTTGCCTTTTCATGATAAAACAGCCTAAAATGCAAACAAAAGGTTTTAAGAGGGGTTTGTTTTTTCACCTTTTGGTGAAAATTGTTGCGTTGCCCAGAATGTGCCGGGGAAATGAAGTTCGATCGCGATACGTATCATTATGTTTGCATGAGATGTGGTCTGGCGCTTACCAGAAGTGAGCTTGATAGAGCAAGAGAAAAGCAAAGGGAGATTTACAGGAAAGAAAAAGAAAAAGATATCGGTAAGGAAAAGAGAAAAGATTACCTTAAATGGTGGCTTTCGAGAAAGGAGTAAATAAGAATCGGTGGGCTCACTCCAGAAAGACTCTTAGAAGATCGCGATCTCGTATTAGTCCAGAAAGCCTACCTTCAGCGTTTAACACCGGTATTTGATCAATATCGAATTTTTTCATTTTGGCAGCACACTCACTAACAGTTACCTGTTCAACGACTGTTATTACGTCGCTGATCATGATCTCACTTATGGGTTTTTGAGGTAACTTCAGCTCCTTTTTCGCTATGTAAAGGATGTCTTCAGTATCCCATGACCAGCCTGTTCCTTCACTGGTAGCTTGCATACTTGAAACCTTATTTTTGGATATTACCTCACTGTGAGAGAACATATCAACCTCTGAGACGATGCCGCAAAGTTCGCCACTTCCGTTTAAAACATGTAGAACTCTTGTTCTTGCAAGATCCATGATGGTATATGCTACAGGTAAGGGGGTACCGTCCCATACTGCAATAACATCTCTCTTTACATAAGATTTGATTGGGTTGGGGAGATCCATTTTTGGGATTGCTTTCCACACTATATCTGCAACTGTAACTATGCCTACACAGGTGTCTTTATCTATCACAGGGATTCTTCTAATTCCATTGTCTATGAGCAGACGGACTACGTCTGTAACAGACGTGTCAGGAGGTACAGTGATAGGGTTTCTGGACATTAGAAGAGCAATTTGATTTTCACTAGGCTTCTTTAATAGGTCTGTCTTGGTTATCATACCAACAATCTTACGAGTACCTTTCTTGACAACGGGTAGTCCATCAACTTTGTGTTCATTCATCAAATCTAGGAGCTCGGCTCTCTCTCCCGGAACCTCGGCGAATTTGGCATCAGTTGTCATTATCTCTTCAACTTTCACTAAGAATCTCCTCCGTAGGTTTGTTAAAATCGTAAAAGGTGTCTATCGAAAAAATCCCACCCCATAATCTATTGATACCATAATGCTTTAAAATCTTCTGAAATTGAGACTTTTTACAACCGGTTTACACGCACAAGGATTTTTTTCGCATCTGGGACAGCACCCCTTGTATTTTTTCCTGGCCACACTTTCCAAGTCGATATCAGCGAGGTTCGCAAGACCGCACAACCAAGCAAAAACGTCCGCAAATTCTTCCTCAAGCGATTCTCTATCTTTCTTCAAAACAGCGTCAGAAAGTTCACCAATCTCTTCAATAAACCACATAAAAGTCTGCGCCATACCTCTTTTTAAATCGTTTGTTATGTAAATTTCTCTGATTAGGTCTTGGAATTGCCCAATATGCATCTTAGTTACCACCTGAAAATCTCTAACGGATTTGTATATATTTGTAGGCATCTGTGGAGCTATCAAAACAGTAATGCACTTTCTGAAAATCCTTTCTGAACTCACTTACCTCTTCTTTTATTTTCTCCGGACTTTCCTTATCTATTACCACCCGTTTTATGAATTCCGCGATTGCATCCATTTCGGATTCTTTCATGCCTATGTGAGTGATCTCGCTGGTACCGATTCTTATTCCACCTGGACGCTTGTAATCTCTTCCTTCTCTTACATCCCATGGCAGAAGATTGCGATTAATAATAATGCTTGCCTGCTCCAGCAGTTGTTCAATCAGCATTCCATCCCCGTATTCTGTAATGTCAACTATTATGGTATGCGATTCAGTAAAGCCTTTGGCCTCTCCAAGAACTCCGAATCCTCTTTCATGTAGCGATTGGGCCAAAGCTTTAGCATTCTTAATAATCTGCGACGTGTAAGCATTTCCATATTCTAGCATTTCTGCCAGCACCACAGCTAAGCCCGCAACATTGTGTAAGTGGTGGTTACTTAGCATTGCGGGGAAAGAAGCTTTCTTGATATATTCTGCATATCTATTCCAAGAAAGGACCAACCCATGTTGAGGGCCAGGCATTGTTTTGTGAGTACTTAGAGACACGGAGTCGGCCCCCTCTCGGAGGGGATCTTGGAATTTCTTACAACCGATCATTCCTGCCACATGGGCAGCATCATAATTGATAAACGAGCCAAATTCATCGGCAAGAGGACGGAGTTCTTTTACCGGATGAGGAAATGGAAAAACGCTTCCACCAAACTGAAATAGTGTAACATGTTTACCCTTTTTCTCAAGTTTCCTTACTTTCTTGACGGTCTCATCGACATCAATATTTAGTTCTTCTTCATCATAGGGAAAGTATTGAACTTTTAAACCATGAACCTTTCCGGCTGTTCCCCAGAGCTTACCCTTGGCCGAACTTATATGGCCACCACTAGGTATGGAAAGAGCCATCATTCGATCGCCTGGTTTTGTGAAGGCTGTATAGATCACGAGATTTGCTACAACTCCAGAAATTGGACGGACATCAGCAAATTCTGCTTCAAACAGCTTCTTTGCCAAATCCATGGCGATTATCTCTACTTCATCGATGAAAATTGTACCTGCATATACTCTTTCGCCAGGCCATCCTTCGGCGTATCTGTCTCCAAAATCCGTTACTATGGCCTCTTTAACAGCAGGAGAGGCGACATTTTCGCTTGCGATTAAGTTTATCGAACCTTGCATCCATTCGTGATGCCTTCGAAGGAGTGAAAAAATATTATCATAGACTTCCTTGGAATTCAAAAATCCTTCCTCCAGATCGTGCTGACTGACATTCTCTTATTTATCAAATTTAAAAGCATTTGCCAAATCTCACAAAGTTTTATAAGCAAAGAAAAATACCTTCAATAGAACAGAGTCAAATTAACTTATATTAAGAGGTAGTTGTGTTATGTCCAGAAGAAGGCGCGACGAGGGGACAGTGCCAGTTGCTGGTGCAGGTTTAATTCGATTCTTCCAAGAAGAGTCAAGAGGAATAAAGATTGGACCCACTGCAGTCATAATACTTTCAATCATGTTGATGGTTGGGGTTACATTTGCGACTCTCCGTAGCGCAGGGATAATTCCTTTTCCCTAGGGAATTCTTACTCAATGAATGAGCTTAGCCTAGTCTGTTTTGTGCTTTTCCTGAAAGAGTAACTAGGGTCATTGATGCTATCGGTGATGGGCATTGCTTCGATGCCCAGCTTTCTCCTAATATATTTGGCAAATTGCTTTGTATAACCGTATACTGTGTAGACCTCCGAAGGTGAACTCTCAGAAATGTAATCCATAAGTTGCCCAAAATCAGCATGACTACTTAGAGTAAATACCTTATCTAAATCTCTCGGTTTAAAACGAGTTCCCCAACCAGTCACAGCGGCAGACGAAATCTTCTTGGATTTTAGAGATGGAAGGGATCTTAGAGAAGGTACTATGCAGGCACATTCACCACCCAGAAGAATTTCTCTTCCTTCCTTATCCGAAAAACTCCTGTAATTTAGTTTAATTCCGCTTTCGACGTAAATGTCGCTTATATCCTTGATTGCAGGATGTACCACAGCCGGTATGTTTGTGTATTCATTCATGACTTTGATTACTTCTTGTCCTTTTCCTAAAGGATAAACACAAAAAACGGGCACCTTTTGTTTGCATACTTTCTGGGCGCTCCATTCTGCCATTTCTATGTAGATGTCTTCACGGGGGGGAAAAGAATACATTGGAGAACCGTATGTCGATTCTATAATCAGAATATCGCTATCTAGTACTTCAGCTTCAGAAAGCGTAAGCGATTTTCCAACGTTTATGTCTGAAGTAAAAACTAAAGTCTCTTCTCCGTCATTTATTCTGACTTGTGCGGAACCAAGTACATGTCCAGCATCGTGGAATGATATCTCAAGGTCATCAAAAGACAAGTTCTTCCCATACTGGACTGCTTCGCCTTTGCAGACCTTTTTCCTGGTTCTTGTCTGGAATATTTTCATGGTTTCCGAGGTAGCGAGCTTTCTTGAAGGGCTCAGGAATCCTTGAATGTGATCAAAATGAGCATGTGACACCGTTGTAAGATCTGCATTTGATTTGGAACTTCGTGGATCTAACACTATTTGATATTTGCCCAAATCAAGGCATGCTCCACCGTTCCAGAATGGACGAAGCAGATTCAGTACCCCCAGTCACCATCATTGGGATCACGTTCCTATTATTACTAACCTATATTTAGTTCTTCTTTTAGTTTCTCCATTTCATGCTTAGATAACTTCTCAACATGCACACGGGATGGATCTTCGGCAACTATTGCGCTATTCCCGAGGGGGTCCTCAATTATTAATGTGAAGGTCCGTTTTCCTTCTATTGCCTCATCGATTATATTGGCAAGTAGAGTGGCGCGTTTTGTCTTGGAAGATTCTTCAGACCATTTTTTCGCCATTTCTATTGCATCTTTAAACCGATGGAGTATGCCTTCGATGTTTGATATGAAGGCCTGTGCAACTGTACCCGGCTCCATTGATATGCCAAATTCCGGTATTCTTATTGCTCCGGTGCTGCTTCGAATAACCTTGATGGCAAGATCAGTAGCTCTATCAACTTTGACCGAATGTCTGCTAGGTTCTTTTGCATCCAGGATTAGGATGTTGCTCTGTTTAAAAAGGCATTCCTGACATCTTGTAGTTATTATCAAGACAGAACCAAAATGAGGTATACTAACCTGATCGGTAAGATACACCAATTCTTTTTCCTTGCATACAGGACATATCATGCCACCAGAAAATTCAGTCATTGTAATACACCAAGATGTTTCTCAACCAAAATCAGTTTCAGGGTCACTATTTTTTCAAATATGCTTCTTTTTTACAGGCTTAACCAGACCTGTAATACCTACGAATACTGGTCCTCGAATATCAATCTTGTTGTTCTTTGACATTATATACCGTCTTATGGATTCATCTACGTCTATGTTGACATCTGAGGGTTGCTTGGACATTCTTATTCTGATCTTAATCTCTCCTTCGCCTCTTTCGATCAGATTCTCCAATTCTCTTGCTGCCGCAGCTGCGATCGAATCCAGATAGCGAATCCCGGTGTAGACACCCTTCCTTGAGACCTCAGCGCTGGGAATAACTCCGATTATATTTCCATCAAGTACCCACAATTGGTTTAATGCTGCAGGTCCAAGTAGTTTTACCCCAGGATCATTCTCCCAGACTGTCACCCTGACATGCTTCTCTTTGACATCACCCATCCAGGCGGTAAATTCCGCAGGAGTTGTCTTATCCTTGTTTTCTTCAGCTACTCTGACAATGCTCCTCATAATTTCTTTTCCAATTTTCGATTGAGGATTGTCTTTTATTCTAACACCTTCTGCAATCTCCTTGTCCGAATACTCAATCTCTTTGTAGAAATAGGGATATACGAGTTTTCTGATATCCTCTTCTCCCGTTTGAATCATCACACAACGCTCTACGCCAAATCCGGTGTTTAGAACAGGGCATCCTATGCCAAATTTCGCAAGTGAGATTGGGCTATAAAAACCTCCATCTCCCAGTTCAATCCAGCCCTTTGTTGTGGGATGGTGAACAAAAATCTCGAATTCTGTGCCGGGGGCATAGTACTTTGAAGTTGTTTTCTTAATCTCAAATCTTACTTGCTTGAACCCCAGTTTGTTAAGAACCTTTTCAGCAATGCCCATACCATCCTTTAAAGAAAGCTCATCTGAGAGAACTATATATGAAATCGTATAGGAGGAGTAAAGGTGTGTTTGGTCGAGTTTCTGCTCTCTACGGAATTTCTCCCCAACTGTAAAAAGCTGAATAGGAAGTGGCGATTTATGTTGAATCTCAGCAAGAACAGGAAACCACAATGCAGTCATATGAGATCTTAATGTTTGATCAGTAGCTTTGGGTTTTAACCCTTTAAATTCTGTAAAAACCGAGTCGATCATTTTGGTAGCTTGTTCCTCACTAATTCCAAGCCTTAAAAACAGAATTTCTATCAGATCATCAGCATTTATTTCTCCAATCTTATACTCCCTGAGTATGTTCTTCAACTCTTCTGTTTTGTCAAAATCAGGGATAATTTTCCGGATTTCTTCTATTTTCTTTTTACTAAGGCCGATGTCGGCACGAGGAAGTACTGCTAGATAAAAGACCCTGTCGAGTATAACTGCAGCCTCAGGACCATATTCCTTGTAAACCTCTTCCTCCCTAACCATTGTTGGTAAAATCATTTCTTCAAAGCCCAATTCTGCCAGTACTTTCCTTGCCTTTTGTATAAAATCCAGAACGGGATGTGTCTTACCCCCCTCTCTCAGCCTAAATTCTCCTTTTCTGCCTTTCAGCATTTCAACAGTATCTACCCACGCTTTTTCATAATCTTCCTCTGCTTTTCTAAGGATTTCTTGAATGTTGAATTTGGTCATCCTGTTTTTCCTCTCTTTTTGTAGCTTGGATAATTTCTAAAGGACATAAATCAGAACGCTTCAAGAAGAGACTTCGCGATTTCAGTCATGAGGTTCTTGACTACGTCTCATCAATTCATGTGTTAATTCCCTCATTTCCTTGACTAATTTCTCACGTTGAATTGCATTCATAACGTCTCCTCGAGTTCTTTCGAGTAGCGCTCTAGCGACGTCGCATTTGCGTCTCAGTCCAGGAACTAGGGATTTAGGATATTCGACTGAAGATAACGACTCATATATCTCTTCCATAAGATCCAAGACGTGTTCAGCATTTTTGACTTTTCCTTGGCGAATTGCATTCAAGCCGCATCTGCGTAGCTCACCAACTAGGTCGCCAATACCTGATAGGTAGCTCTTATTTGGAACTCCTAGTTCTTCAGGCGTTAGGAACAGATTGTCCTTCAATAGCGAGATCAACTGTTTCGCCTCGGTATATTCTTGATAAGCGGTCATCATAAGGTTTGAATAGTATAGGGTAGGATACTTCTCGAGCATTTCGCTAATTTTATCCAGTGTTTTCTTTGCCTCAGACGTCTTTTCAATAGCCTCTTTAAATTCAGATTTATGAGCAGCCCTGATTGCCTTTCCAGATAAACGTATTGATTTCCATATGCCTTCTAGGGCTTCTGTTTTTGCCTTATCTTCTTCTTCCAGAATTACTCTTATTTTTCCGACAATTTCATCTAAATTCAAAGAAATCAACCCCATTCTAGACTACTTTTACTGATTTCTTCAATCGGCTTAGGAGAACCACTCTACTTGCGACGCTTTCATCAATGGTTATATAACCGGATTCTTCACAAATCTTTTCCCCAAATTCCCTTACCGCATCGTGTCTTGGCATGGCATCAGAGGTCATTCTGAGCTGTGCCCCACCAACGAACATTGCTGCCTTGACTTCAACATAGGTGCAATTAGACATGTTTATGAGTTTGGCATAGCCTTTAGGATTGGTCATGTTATGTCCTTCCAGCATTGTTAATCTCAATACAGTCGGACAACTGAAAGAGGGAAGTAATTCAATTGTCTTAGTTAATCTCTCCCAACTATCTCGCAGAAGGGGTCTGCACACTCTTTTGTGAGTGTCTTCATCCGGCGCACTCACTGACACGTAAAGTTGTGTTGGTTCTGAAAGATTTGCCATTTGATTTGGTTTGGTGCCATTCGTAACCACAAAAGCTGTTAATCCCCTCCCTTTAATAATATCAATCATTTCGCTTAGATGCGAGTATAATAGTGGTTCTCCAGATAGACTTATCGCGAAATGTCGAGGCTCCATTGCTTCATTCCATTTCTTCCAGTCTACCCGCCTGTGGGAGAGTGGTTTATAGCCTGTGAGTATGCGACGTTGTTCGAAAATACACTCATCGATTATCGTTTCAGGATCGTCAGCTTCTACAGCCCCTAATGTCATCTGATCCCAATTGAGGCCATGGTCTTCAGGCATAGTACGCCAACAGTAGATACATTGATTGGTACACCATATAACACTCGGAGTACACTGAACGCATCGATGACTTTCTATACCATAGAACTTGTGTTTGTAGCAATATTCACCTTTGACTAAGCTATTGTGAAGCCATCTGCACTTCTTAACAGCACTGTGTCGTCCTACTATATGGTACTTCTGTCGTCTCAAAACTGCTCTGATATCGTCTGTTATGACAATCTCATCAGATTTGCTGATTTTCAACACAGGAGAGACCTTCTTTGAATCGTTTTCGATCTCAAGACCAGGTAGAATTCGATTAATGAGGTAATTCGTTATGGGATTTCTGAATTAGGTGAACTACCTGCAAAACCTAAACTCCCTTGAAACTCAATCTGGGTACTGTTCTTCCGAAGAATCCTCAGGCTGTTCAGAAGATTCTGAGGTGCTTGAAGTAATCTCAGTCTCTGTTTCGGTATCTGCCTGATAGTGGTCTACGATTGAGAGGGGGATCAGAATCATATCCTCCCAAATCTCCGTAGACATCTACAGGCTCCGATAGATCGTCAATAGGTGATTTTTCCTCAAGACCGCAATTACTGCAACGAATATCAGCTACCCCCTGAACTCTAAACATTTCTACGCGTACTGCCTGCTTTCCACAAGCAGGGCATGCAAAGATTGAGGGGATTCTGGGTTTAGGTCTTGTTACAATCTTCTTTCTTCGTCTACGCCCCATACTTAGTCCTCCATGAGAGATTTTTGATTTGAAATGCTTGTTTTCTTCTTGCAAACGGTTATGCTAATGAGATTTTTTTACCTTTTTAATTAATCTTTTTGCCTCTTTCTTTGGAGATGGTTTCTGAATTGCTGTAACGTTAAATTCGGACTCTCCTGTGAATTCATTGTGAACGACTCTTCCGGATAGAATGAGTGTTTTTCCTGTGAGATCTTGTAGCTTTTGGTGAAGAGACTCATTCTGTTCTTCTTCTAGCCTAAAGGCTTCTTCTGCATCAATCCCAACCAAGATCTCTGCAACTTCTCCTATGAAATTGGCTCGAATAGTATCGCTACCATCGTCTATTGTGGTGCTTACAACCATTCGAGGAAGAGAAGTCTCTAAGGGGCCGCATTTCGGGCATTCAACCCCTTCTGTTGTTATGGAGACCTTTTTGAAGCAATTTGGGCAAGCAGTATACACAAGGTTTTTTCTATAAACTTGAACAATGGTGGCCATTACCTCAGCAACGTCTTGCTCCGAGAGGTCCGTTATTCTCATCCGCGGTAATTCAGCTGTTATCTTTGTAGAAATATCAATTTCTGAGATTTTGATACCCTTAGGATTTATTTCAACTTCCGCCAATCTTCCCAAATGAAGTTCGATCCGTTCACCAATGCCAACTCTAGTATACGCATTCTTTATTAGAAGTATGTCATCCTTTTTAACAGACCCGATTTTCTTGGTAAGATTGTCCCACGCAACAACACGTACGCTGCCTGTCTCATCCGCTATCGTAAGACTAAGTAGTTGACCGGTGCTACCGTCACTTCGACTAAACTCGCGTACATCTGAAACCTCTATTACTTTTCCTCTAACTGCAACGCTGCTTAGATCCCGTTTAAGGCCATCTAGGGGGGTGACTTCCAACTCTTTTGGCAGGATTGAGGGTTCATCTTCAGGATTAATCTTAATGCTGCCTTGTTGTCCAACGTTAAGCGATAGTCCAAAAGGTCCTGACCGAGCATATCCTTTTTCGATCAGGATTGTATCTCCTGATTTCATATCGGTCGTAAGATCAGCATGATCACTCCATAGGACCGTACTGATGGTGGCTGAATCATCCTGTATAATAATTGTTGCCATCCTTCCTTGGGTTCCATCTCTCCTAGCAAAATCCCTGATTTCACCTATCGATAATATCCTTGCCAGTACATTTACATCAAACATGTCAGGAGATAGTTGAGAAATCTTGACTCTACCACCGGTCTCAACTTCCGGCAGATCCAAATCAAGTTTTGGATTGATTGAGATTTGGGTGCTAGGTCCTGCATGCAGTTCTACCCCGCCATCCCTTCGGCTTCTTGTATACCCCCTTTCAATTTTTAGTATGTCCCCGACTTCTACTTCTGAAACATCACCAACTTTATCGTTCCAGAAGACAGTTCGGATTGTGCCCGTCTTATCGGCAATAATAAGGCTTAACACTTGGCCTTCAGTCCCATCTTTTCTTTGAAATACTGAGCGGGGAAAAACACGCTTAACCACTCCTGCTATGCGGATATCAAACATGTCAGGTTTTAGTTCAACAATATTAACTCTTGTTTCTGAGACTTCGGGATATTCTTCAGAAGATACATCTTTAGGATGTGCCACGTCGCTATATCGACCAAGATTTATCTCTAGCTGCTCACCTAATCCCTCTCGGGTATAACCTTTCAATATTCTAATTATTTGGCCTTTACGTATTTTCCCTTCGATGATCTTTTCAGCATGCTTATCCCAAAAAACAACCCTTATTTTTCCACTGCCATCCGCTAGTATTATGTTTGTGACAGTGCCTTTTTGTCCGTCGCTTCTTGTGAATTCCCGAACCGGGTGGACCTCTAAAACCCTTCCAGTTATAGAAACATTAGTCATGCCCGTAACTAGGTCTACAATCCTTAGCTTGCCTTCCTCATAGGTTACACCCTCAAAAACATCAACACCCAGTTCTTTGGCAATGATACAAGCTGCCCCTTCATCAGTTATTAGTCCACCAAGTTCATTTTTCTTCTTTGTTACGCGTTCTAAGACCTTCTTTCTTGTTAATTTGCTTTTGTTGACGACTTTGCTTACTATTTCTTCCAGTGTTAGGTTCAAGATCCTTTCCCCAATCCCTCTTAGAGTTCTGGACATATAAACATCTCATCAGTAATCTAGGTGAGGAATGATGCAAGCCGCCTAGATGTCCAATACGTACTGCAATATGACCTTGTCACTTTCTTTTTTTATGTCCATTTGAGCGTAGGTCGGTGCTTTAACCTCAGTCTTTTGGACGTGGCGTTGAGGATCGAATTTCTCCCCCCATGCTTCACAATCAAGCGAACACTTAGGAACTTCTTTTATTCTGACCTTGAATTCAGCGAGGGCGATTCTTTCAGTATCAAAGATATAAATCAGCTCACCTAGGTAATCGTATAGAAGCGATTGTAGGTCTTCCGCCTCAATTTTGAATGTGTACTCTATTTCGGATTTTAGCCCAGATACATCAGTCATAATCTCAAAAAGTGCTCTTCCCGCTTGTTCGAAAGCTTCATCAATTGTTGATCCCCAAGCTTGAATTAAGACATCTGCGGTATGTTCTAGAAAGCGAAACTTGCCAACCAAATTGCTTACCTTCCTACAATCTCTTATGTTCTATCATTCTACCCTGCTTCCGAGAGAGACAGGTTGGTCAGGGGTAATTATGGAGACTTTATCTCCATCCACAGCGGCCAGCAACATGCCGTTACTGACCAGTCCAAAGATTTTGGCAGGTTTAAGATTTGTCAGAACCACTATATGCTTCTGTATCAGCTCTTCGGGTTCATAAAAGCCTGCTAATCCAGCAACTAGTTGTCTTGGTTCTTCTTCGCCCAGATCGACCTCCATGCGTATCAGATTCTTTGAACCTTTAACACGTTCAGCACTCGAGATTTTGCCAATTCTGAGATCAATCTTCTTGAACTCATTTATTGTTATAATCATAGTTCCCTCCTTTCATAGCCAATGCATATATCTTCAATAAAGCTCCACATTCCTGATAGTTAATACTCCCTTATAGAAACAAGAAAGAAGAATAAAAAGTATTCTCTTGAGCCTTCTGTCGTACTCCAAAACACAAAAGGGAGCGGTCCTTAGAAACGGATTATTGAACGATCTTTCGAGGGTCTTTAGTCTACCCCCCGATGGGTGTCAAGTCTTTGATCAATTCCTTTATTATTTTCGTCGCGTCTTTCATCTCAAATAGGACTATCCCAAGTTTTGAGCCTGACGGAGCTAAAGCCACAAGAACTGAGGGGCCACACTCACTCATTATAGCAAAACCATCTTTACCATTCACAATTACTTGATCTATATCTCCCCTATCTAAAACCGATCCCACTCTGCTACCCAAACCTAGCATCATTCCTGCCATTGCAGAAATGCCAAACTCGTCAATATCTTTCGGCAAGGCACTCGCCATTACAAGTCCATCACGTGAGACGAGAGCGCTTGCGTTAATATCGCTTCTCTTTTCTAAGTCTTCTAAGATGCGTTCCAGTCTCTTTCTCAAAGGCACAATCTTCTCAGGCATTCCACAACTCCCCTAATGATCGATTGAGGATTTTTTTCCGTCTTACGATTCTCAGCAACTCAATTAGCGCTCTCTCTACCCCTTCCCTATTTATGGCCGATATCTCGTAAATTTCTACCTCGTTTATCCTCAATATTCGTCGTATTTGCTCCGCTCTCAGTGCCTGAGGTACATCTTGTTTGTTCGCTACAATAACCGTAGGAACACTTCTTCCTAGTGCCACGTTTACTTCTTCCAAGAGAGCTAATGTATAGCCTACCTGACCGGGTCTTGTGCTATCGACCACAAAAAGAACTCCGTCACTTCCTCTGGAGATTGCCGATCTTACATCCTTGAACCACATTTGACCGGGACTCCCAAAAAGAAAAACGTTCCATGCTTCATAACCATAAATATCTGGACTGGTAGTTCGACTCTTGAATGATCGTATATCATATAATCTATCTTTCTTTCCATGGAGCCATACCAATTTTCCCAGGTCAAAACCCACTGTGGTCGAGTATTCCCCCCACTCTTCGCTGTACCCCTCGCGTTCCATACTACAAGCATTAGGATCAAGCGAGTGAATCAAAGTCGTTTTTCCAGCTTGAAAGGGACCTACGACAAAGATTTTTATTTGGCGCTCGCGTATCAATTCTAGGGCATCCATATCAAATCCACATTCCAGTAATTCTTTCTCGAAATATTGTTCTCTTGTTTGCTTTTATTCTCCACCTTTCACAATTCCAGTCAGAACTTAACAAGCTGGGGCTTAACAAGTTCAGAACAACGAGTTTGAAATCTTTTTAAATATTTGCAGTAATCTAGTATTGTTCCAAATCGCCAAGGAGGTCTCGGGTATTAAATCGAATCGTGAAATGGTCATTAATATTGACGATGAGATAGTTTTTCACGAGATCTTGGTCATAGGAGGCGGTTTAGCTGGTCTGAGATCTGCCTTGGAGGCATCTAAGTGCGCGGACACAGCAGTGTTAACAAAAGTTCATCCGTTGCGATCCCACTCGGGGGCAGCGCAAGGAGGCATTAACGCGGCTCTATCTGCAGATGACAGCTGGGAAAAACATGCATTTGATACGATTAAGGGGAGTGACTATCTAGCCGATCAGACCGCAGTCAAGCTTCTAGCTGAGCTTGCACCCAAAGCAGTCTATGAATTGGAGCATTTTGGAGTCGTTTTTTCTAGGAATGAAGATGGAAGAATTGCCCAAAGACCATTTGGAGGTGCGGGATTTCCAAGGACTTGCTACGCTGCTGATAGAACCGGTCATAATCTGTTGCAGACGCTTTATCAGCAAATTCTAAGAAATGATGTAAGGGTTTATGAGGAATTCTTCGTAGTTTCGCTCCTTTTGGATAATAATGGGTCGAAGGGTTGTATTGTTCTCAATATCCCGGATGGGAATCTGAAAGCCTTTACATGCGACTCTCTTATTATTGCAACAGGAGGGTATGGCAGAGTGTATAGTCATTCAACAAATGCAGTAATTAATACCGGCGATGGTTGCTATTTCGCCTACAAAGCAGGAATACCACTCAGAGATATGGAATTCGTGCAGTTTCACCCCACAACCCTTTACGGCACAAACATACTCATAACTGAAGGTGCAAGAGGTGAGGGTGGAATACTCCTAAATAGAGACCGAGAGCGATTTATGAAGAGATACGCTCCAGAGGCAATGGAACTGGCTCCAAGAGACATAGTTGCAAGATCCATACAAACAGAAATCGACAGCGGGAGAGGTTTTGAAGGAGGTTATGTGCATCTGGATCTACAGCATCTCAGTGATGAAAGGATTAAGGAACGATTGCCAGGAATAAGGCAAATAGCCAGAGACTTTGCAGGTGTTGACCCCATGAGTGAGCCCATACCAGTACAGCCTGGACAGCATTATTCCATGGGAGGAATCGCTGTCAATTTAGATTGTGAGACCAGATTTCCAGGGATTTATGCTGCAGGGGAGTGTTCTTGCATAAGCGTTCATGGTGCTAATCGCCTAGGTGGTAACTCTTTGTTGGAAACATTAGTTTTTGGAAAAATTGCCGGACGTAACGCAGGTACCCACATCAAAAAATCTAAGGAGGGCGATAACGGAAAAATACTTGAAGAACTCAGAACCCATTATGTTAAATTGAATAATCTCTTTGAAAAAGAAGGCCAACGTTCATATGATATTCGAATAGAACTCAAAAAGACAATGTTTGAATGTGTAGGGATTTTCAGAGATAAGGCGAAACTAAGGCAAGGTTTAGAGAGGATTTTGCGTCTAAAAGAATATTTTAAAGGAGTAAAGGTTACAGATCTAAACCCGGAATTCAATTATGCTGTTGTTCGAGTCCTTGAGTTAGAATCAATGTTGACACTGGGCGAAATCATCTGTAGAGCAGCGCTAATGAGGACAGAGTCCAGAGGAGCTCATTTCAGGATCGACTACCCAAATAGAGATGATGAAAATTGGTTAAAGAGTAGTCTTGCGCATTTCACATCTAGTGTTCCAAATTTTACATATAAGGAGGTCAATCAAGATCTCTTTCCGGTTGAGAGGAGGAAATACTAGCTTGAAATTGAGAGTTTACAGATTCAGCAAGGATATGAGGGAAGCAAAATACGATGTCTACGAGATAAAAAACAGGGCAGGTATGACCGTTTTAGAAGGCTTATTTCACATTCAGGATCATTTAGACGATTCTCTATCATTTAGATATTCTTGCAGAGGTGCAGTCTGTGGCAGCTGTGCGATGTTGATCAATAAGGTTCCAAGACTTGCTTGTAGGACACAGCTTACAGAAATCTATAGAAATACCCGTAGCCGTCTTAAGCCGTTTCCACCTTTAACAGATTTGGCTTCGAACTGGAAACCAGACGAGGAGATACTTGTGGAGCCTTTGCCGAACTTCCCTGTAATCAAAGATCTAATATATGATTGGAGGCCTTTCTTTGAAAAATACAAAAAGGTACTACCTTGGCTTATTACCCAGAAGGAGTCACCTGAAAAAGAATATTTGATGAAAGCCAAAGACGCACAAAAAATCGAACGTTTTGTAAATTGCATTTTATGCGCAGCATGTTACGGATCATGTCCGGTAAATCATAAGACTAAAGAATATCTGGGACCTGCTGCTTTAGCACTTGCCTATCGATTTTATCTAGACCCTAGAGACTCCAGGAAAGAGAAGATTATAGTGAACCTAAATAACAAACCCGGAATACAAGGTTGTGAATTTGTATACAATTGTGTTCAAGTCTGCCCTAAGGATGTAGCTCCAGGCTTTGCCATCACCCTCATGAGACAAAGATCAGATGAAATTCTTGGAGATGAGAAGATTGAGAAAAAGGATTGAAAAAGATTCATTAGGTGAAAAAGAAGTTCCCTACGATGTCTACTATGGAATCCAGACTTTAAGAGCTTTAGAGAATTTTCCAGTTACAGGCCTCAGAGCTCACCCTAATTTCATAAAAGCTTATGTAATGGTAAAGAAAGCCGCCGCCCTAGCTAATATGAAGCTAAGAGTACTAAAAGAGAACGTAGGGAAAGCAATTTTGAAGGCATGTGATGAAATACTTTCAGAAAACCTCATCGATCAATTTGTCGTTGATGTCTTTCAAGCAGGAGCCGGTACTTCGTTCAACATGAATGTAAATGAAGTGATTGCCAATCGTGCCCTAGAAATATCGGGTCAAGAAAAAGGCAAGTATGATTTGATAAGTCCGAATGATGATGTAAATAGAAGTCAATCAACAAATGATACTTTCCCCACAGCCTCTCATGTGGCTATCCTGATTTCCTTGGATAAGCTTGTATCGGCTCTAGTTCATCTTCAAGATGTATTTGAATCAAAAGCCGAAGAGTTTAAATCAGTTCTGAAGTCGGGAAGGACCCATCTCCAAGACGCAGTTCCATTAACCTTGGGTCAAGAATTCAAAGCATATGCAACGGCAATCAAAAGGCAGATTTCACACATAAATGAGCGGAAAAGAGATATTGAAGAAGTTGCTTTGGGGGGAACTGCTGTGGGCGTTGGCACGAATGCACCGGAAGGATACCAAGAGGAGGTTATCCAGAGATTAAGAGAAATCTCCAATTTGAACGTGAGAAAGCCTCTGGATCTAAGAGAAGCTCTTCAGAGTCATGCCAAAATGGCTGCATTTTCCAGCTCTCTTAAGGAACTTTCACTTGAATTGATAAGGATTGCAAACGATTTAAGGCTTTTAGACTCCGGACCGGCTTCAGGGATTAATGAGATAAAGCTACCTGCTGTTCAACCAGGCTCTTCAATAATGCCCGGGAAAGTCAATCCAGTCATGGCTGAGTGCTTGAATATGATATGTTTCCAAATAGTTGGAAATGATTTGGCTGTAGGTATGGCTGTACAAGCAGGTCAAATAGATCTGAATGTGATGACGCCTGTCATAATCCATAATATCCTGCAATCCATGACTATGCTTTCAAATTACCTGCCTGTTTTTACCGACAAATGTGTTAAAGGCATTGGAGTCAACATAGAAAAAGCTACAGAAACGTTACACAGAAACGCAGCAATTGCCACACTATTGACGCCTTACATTGGCTACCTGGAAGCAGCCAAAGTTGTCAAAGAATCATTAGCAACTGGAAAGACCATCGTAGAGTTGGTGAAAGAAAAGGGATTACTTTCGCCAGAGAAAATAAAGAGGATATTTGATTATAAGAGATATCTCGAAGACTAACATAGTTGACGTATTATTGAGCAAGAAAAGTGTGGGTAGCACTTGCTTAGGTTATTTTGACTGGAGCCCCGGGAGGGATTCGAACCCTCGACGTCTGCTTCTAGGCCATTTTGCCTTTTTGAATCAACAGCTCTCTTGAGCTAAAGGACATCTATAGCATTACGAGGCTGCCGCTCCACCGGGCTGAGCTACCGGGGCTTCTGACTCTTCTAAAATAATACGTCAAGACTTAAAGGTTTTGTTTAGCATCTTAGAATTACCAACCAAAAATTAAAGGTGTATCGGATTGAGCAACAATTTAAGGCAGATTTCTGAGGTTGGAGAAAGGAACCTCATCGAGATTATGATGTCGGTCCTAAAACCCTCTTCCTCAAACTTGCTTCCCCATCCGGATGATGCAGCAGCGGTAAGATTGGGGGAAAGGGTCGTCGTTCTTAAGACGGATACTTTTGTCGGGAGCACAGACATGCCGCCCCAAATGACATTATCTCAAGCAGGCTGGAAATCAGTAATAATGAATGTTAGCGATCTGGCAGCAAAAGGCGTAAAACCAAAATATTTTCTTACATCGTTATGCGTCCCGCGAACTTCTACGGTTAATGACGTCTTAGAAATCACAAAGGGAATCGATGCAGCAACATCTACTTATGACATTGAGGTTCTGGGCGGAGATACAAACGAGTCTAGGGATATTGTTATAACTGGCATACTCGTTGGAGAGGCAGAGGAAGATGAACTCATGTCTCGCAGGGGGGTTGTACCAGGGGATCTTTTAGCAGTGACTGGAGCCTTTGGTTATACAGGAGCCGGGTTAGCAACTTTGATGAAGGGATTTGAAGTCCCGCAAAAAATCAAGGAACCCATTTTGAATGCTGTTTTGAAGCCAAGAGCGCCTCTAGCCGAGGGTTTGGCACTAGCGCGTTCTCACGCAGTTTCGTCATGCATAGATTCTTCGGACGGATTGCTCGTTAGTTTAAGTGAACTGATGACCGTCAACCAGATAGGATTCCTAATTGAGGATTTGCCGGTTGGAAGCGAAGTCATTAAATTTGCAGAGATTTTCAAGGAGAATCTGGAGGATCTTGTACTCTCGGCAGGGGAGGAGTACGA
The DNA here is from genome assembly GCA_048939565.1 of Promethearchaeota archaeon. GTDB lineage: Archaea > Asgardarchaeota > Odinarchaeia > Odinarchaeales > JBHLKK01 > JBHLKK01. The sequence goes on along the minus strand of JBHLPJ010000005.1, from coordinate 2,717 downwards.
ACTTGTTTTTACATTTCCCTCATCAAGCTTGAAAAGAGTGAAGAGGGCGATCAGTAGTGTTGGTGGAACATTTCAGATAATTGGTAAAGCAATTGCAGAAAAGAGGATTGTTTTGAGAAGGAATGAAGACATTATCGAAATGCAGCCAGGGGGATATGAGCATTTCAAATCCTCCAAGTGGAAATGAACTTTAAGATAATATATCAACTTTGGCTTAACAAGATTAACATGGTTACCTAATAGAATAGTCCCGTCTAAAAAAAGGGAGAGGAACCCCCTGGCGTTTTCGCCGAAGGCAGTTTCCAGGGCACTATTTTACTTTGAATGTCAAATACAGACCGAAAATGATTTTCGTAACGAGATCAAGTACCGCGTACAAAATTACTTCAACGAAGACGTTAATAACTCCGAATCCAGTAGGGCTTAGAACCCATACGACGGGAAAGAGAGACCAACTTAAAGTTACGAAAGCCAATATCTTCGGCATGGAGCCTTTCTTGGCTAATTCCCCGCGGTTGAGTTCAAATAGCATGGCTATATAGGCTATTGAACTTAGGCCAAAAAACCACCATTTCTCAGGCGTCGTTACATAACTTGCTAGGAATCCCGCCAACATGGTTAAACCTGTATAGAGCCCTATCTCGGCAATTTTCCGGGAGGACTCGCCTTTAAGTATAGCAACATCAGTAGTCAAAATACTACAACTTGCGATGTAGAATAGCCATCTGGACCAGTAGATCGGATCGCCATTCGGAGCTGTGACAATCGCGAGGCCTAGTGCCATAACCACGTATGAGATAGATGTAATGAAACTTACAAAGAGCTCTGCGTTGATTCCTGCTGTCTGCTTTTTTAGTCCGATTAACCCAAAGATTACTGTGGCTATTCCAAATCCAGCGGAGCCTAACCAGAGGAGAAGTGTTTCTTCACCAGCCATTGTATCATATCTCCAAGATTTTTAGTCTACTCGATCTTATCCTTATTTAAGTATGTTGTTAGGTTACAAAAAAAGGAGCGAGGTTAACGATATAATGGTAGCCCGGAGGAGATTCGAACTCCTGTCAGCGGGTCCAAAGCCCGCTATGCTTAGCCATTATTGGCCACTACACCACCGGGCTACAGCTTCTGGTGTCTTGTACTAGTCTTAGATCAATATCAATCTCTCTTTAAAAATCTTCTTTTGCCTTGCAAAATGAGGGGGATTAAAGAGTCTCTTCCTTCAATCTAATTAGTAACCTATCCATTCTTGACATTGTCTTTTTGAGTTTATTTTCGAGATCTCGTCGGAGCTTCTGATATGCTGCGACACTGATACGTCTTTTACGATATCTTGATTCTAGATGGACCAGAGATGTTTTTGCACTTTCTCTTTCAGCTTCACGTATTTCCAGTTTTTTCACTGTTTGAGCATATCTCCCTCCAGCCTTCGTTAGTTTGGGCCTCAACTCGGCAATGTCTTTTTCAATACCTGCGATATTCTTCTTGTACGAAACCGTCTGTTTTTGGTACTCCCTTTTCTTGATTTTCCTCCTCTGGAATCTCTCATCCAATCTTTCCATTTCAAGTATTAGAGCGATTTTTTCTTCATACAAACCGCAGAACTGACGAAGAACAGGAAGCGTTACAGGACGTTCTGTAACAACCAACGGTTTAACCTCAGGACGTAATTTCCTTACAGTTACGTATGCCGCTGCAATTATACCTGCAATTAGTGTAAACAGCAACGGTCGGGTCAGTGTACCTAAAAGGGATGAACTATAGCTTATTTGTAGGCTAATCTGATGAAAGGAGGTAACATTATATGACTCATAGGATATTCTTTCCTGCCCAGCTGTCGATACATTTGCAGGAGGATTGATTGAGGTCGATGAACCGCCGGGGGGCAATATTACGATAATTTCGTGATGCTGGATGATCATATTGATCGTATTGGGAACGATTGACAGGGTAGGTGTTCCGGAATCTACACTCTGAACTGCACCAATTGGTAGTTTGTAGCTTACATAGAACTTATAGGTTGAATTGGTCCAGAGGATATACCTAAAGGTTACTTGTACAGTTTTCGACTCATTGAGATCTGTAACATTTGTTGACAAACTGGAAAGATCATCAAAAGCCCTTATAGCGTTCGCATCTTGGGGAACTGAAACCTCACGCATATCAACTGCTACACCGGCCATTCTTATGCTTACTACAAGTATCTCATAGGTTTCTTTGATTTCGACTGTTCCCCATGAACCTACATTAACCTCACGTTGTACAAAAGTGTATTTAAGTAGCGGATTTTCAGTGTATGTCCACTCCATATACAAGTCTGTAAAGTTCAAAGGCAGAATATCTGTCCCATTGAATTCTCTTGGCGTTGGCTCAACCATTGAGCCATTTACAGGAGGCGTAATTGTTACGTTGCAGAAAGTTGTGTTGTATGGTGTGGTTGGATAGGCATATAGGTTGGCATAGTATCTGCCCTCCCAAACTGGAAAGACCATGTCACCAAACACTAGAATAACGCTGTAGGTGCAGTTTTCACCAGGATCTAGCAAATCAGCAAGCGTAATGGTCCAGCCCGTGTTGTTTTCATCAAGTGAATAACTTGTCGAGATAGCAAGGGAGCTTCCATTTTCGTCATATGCAAATATGTTGTAGAGATAGTCCGTTAAATTGCTTCTGACGGTAACAATCACGAAATCTGTGGAGGTAATTCCAGTGTTGTTGAC
>JBHLPJ010000177.1:0-2640 GCA_048939565.1 Promethearchaeota archaeon | reverse complement strand
TTGTCGATCGCAGCTGGTTTCGCTTTGGTGACAAAGAATTCGAATGTCCTGGAATAAGAGAAAAAGAAATAGGATTTTACCTAGAGAACTATAAGTTGCCATCTCCGTGCGACAAATGTTACAAGGCTCTAATCTTCTGGGAAGCTGGCTACTCGGAAGATAACGTTACAAATTTCTTGCGAATGATTGATTCTTTTGAAGATGAATTCAGGGGAAAGCTGAACAAGGGAGTTGCTGTCTTCTATTTCAGAAAGAAAGCCAAAATGTTGAGATTTCTCAAGCATTTGAGAAGCAAAATGAATGAATTTAACGTTAAAGGTAGAATCCAATGGAGAAGGGCTTGTAGAGTGTATCAGGCATTGAAACCTGAGCTTTGGAAAAATGAAAAGGAGCTTGCTCCCGATACCTAACTATTTTCCTGAATAAGAAGATTTTCCAATAGTTCACTTTTTATAAGACATGTGTAATATACGGCGGAGGTGAGTAAATCATGTCAGGAGAAGAGGGATATACTGAAACTGGGTCTGAGCCATATATCGGAACATGGCCCACACCGGAGTATAGAATTGCCACTTTCAATTTGGAGAATCTCGACAAGAATGTTGAAGACCCACCGTGGGCTAAACGTCTTAAGATTCTTCGTCCAATGATTGAAAGGATTGATGCTGATCTCTTATTCCTACAAGAAGTCAGCAATATGGAATCTCTTGAAGAGCTTTTTCAGAACACAAAATACTCGGATTATCATCTCCATCATACAAAGAAAAAAGATAGCGAGGAACCATTCAAGAGACGGAACTTGGTAACTGTGAGCAAATTACCTATTGAGAACTGTGAGCAATACTACCATGAACATGTTGATGCGCCCATGTGGCGTAGTGCTACAGCCTATCCAGAAGCGCACGAAGCCAGAGAGTACAGCTGGGAACGCCCAATCCTTCACTGCGATGTAAAGCTACCCAATGGCCGAATACTGCATGCCATAAATCTCCACCTAAAATCCAAAACGCCAAGCGATATCACTGGGCAAAAGGAAGGATTTACTTGGAAATCACATCAAGGATGGGCCGAAGGTTTCTTCATCTCAATGCTGAAACGTGTCGGACAAGCCTTGGAAACTCGAGTTCTCTTGGAAAGACTGTTGAAAGATGATCCTTATAATACTATGATTGCTATTGGCGGTGATTTTAATGCAGACATCGGGTCGTTGCCTTTCCAAACAATTGTTGGGAGCGTTCTAGAGACTGATAACCCTGATTTACAGTGTTCTGTAATGATTCCATGTGAATTCAATGTCCCCGCTGAACAGCGATATACACTCTTTCACAGAGGAAAAGGATGTATGATAGATCACGTCATTGTTTCCCAAGCCCTTTTTGCATACTGGACTGAGACTGAAATCTTCAACGAAGTCCTTCCAGACGAATCTTTAGCATATAAAGGGGACAGACTGTTTCCAGAATCAGATCACGCTCCGGTGGTCGCTACATTCCGAAAGGATCCAAAATGGTTTGGTGCAACTTAGTGGGTACGGAGGACCTAGAACGTCTCGGCCATTAATTCAGCCTGTCTCAGTGTTTTCTACCTCAAAACTTTCCGAAGATTTGATTCCTAAGAAGACTATTGATCCCATAATTCCGGTGATAATGACCAGTATTACTCCGACGAATGCCAGATGTGTGGTGAAAGCAAACACTCCCGCTAAAGTGTAGACTACTCCGGTAGAGGTCATTCCTTTGCTTAGCCACGGTTTATCTACGTTGACAATTTTGCGGTTTGTTATGAAACTTCCTGCGGGTTACATAAATTGTGTTCTCGGTGATTCCTAGCTTTTTGGCAATGTCTTTTATGGTTAAATCCTTGTTCATCAATAGTTGATAGATCGAGAACTGTCATTTTGTAATGTAGGAATTCTTTATGAATTTGTCCGGCTCTGCCATTCTTTCTCCCCCCAATTCGAAAATTGCCTCTGCCGAGGTATATACAACAAGTATGAAGTCCACTATCTACTATAAATATTATTTTACAGATCACAAAATAGCGTGAAAGGGGATCTTGCAGGTCTTTACGACACCTTTTCGAGAATGGCTATGTATTGCTGGTTTCCTGAATCTATGTATTCTCTAACCTTCCATCCTGTTCCAGCGAGAATCTCTTCCATCTCTTCCTTGGACACCATCACCCAATCAAACCATTTGCCAGCGTGCTTCTCAAATCTTATCCTAGTTCTTAGCTGTCCATACATTCTTCCTCTCTTCTGGTTGAGCTCGAAATACTCCACATATGCAGGGTTCTCTTCCTTATACGGATCACGTGTTTCGGCTATGATTTGAGCATCCTCAGATGTTATTCTATGAAACCTTTTGAGCAATCTTTGTGCCTTCTTGAAGTTACCAAGTAGATTGAAGCCGTTCCCCATCATGAGTATTGTATCAAAAGAGTCTGGCTCAAAATCTACATCTTCAATTGGCATGACTTTGGCTTTTTTCAATCCTCTTAATCTGGAGATCTTTATCGCGAGGGGGGAGCGATCAATCCCAAGGACATCAAAACCCTTTTTCTGCAGATACAGCGAATGTCTCCCGACGCCACAAGCTATATCCAAAACTCTTCCTTTCACAAACTCCATGGCCTTCTTTG
>JBHLPJ010000051.1:0-8401 GCA_048939565.1 Promethearchaeota archaeon | reverse complement strand
ACAGCAGTATTCACGTGGAGCAATCCTGAAAATCTTGAAGGTATCATCGAGCTTTGGGGGGAATATCCGGGAAATCGAACCCACACTCCCTCTACTACTGATATATGTTCAATTGAGCTTGTAACTCTTAATTCTGACAATGTCCTTCTAATGATTTCACTGGGAGCATCTTCATCATTCATAGCGTTGGGCGTTACATTGACAGTAGCGAGAAGAAGAATAGGATCTATGTTTGGTAAATGAGAGGTGGATTTGATGAACAGTAATGTTAGAGGTCTTAAGATCCATCCTGGCGAAACACTCGATCCAAGAATCAAAAGAGATAGGATAAGAGCTCTCCTAAATGATATAACTAGCGACGAAAGCGAATGCCCTTTTTACGATCCAAACTTGACCTCATACTGCAAACTTGAGCCTCGTGTTTGGAATAGCGACTGTAGGGGTATATGTTTTAGGAATGGTTTTTGCTGTACAAGAGTATTGACTGAATTTCTGGATGAGTGATACCCGTAAATGAATTCAAAATCCAGAATTGTGTTAGGGATTATACTGGTACTAATCTTGTTGTAAACATCATCCCCCTTTCCTTTTCTTACTATAGACACAGAAAATCCTCCCGGGAAAATCCTAGTGCTTTCGTTCAATTGCGAGATCGGTTTCAATCATCTTTCAATCCCGGATAAAGAACTGCATCAGAAGATTAATCTTGAAGTTAGTCGATACTTATCTACAAATGAATCAGAAGAAGCGGATATACGATGAAGATCCTCCGCATTGATCTATCAAATCAAAAAGTTGACGAATTTACACTCCCTTACAAGATGGTTTGGGAACACATCGGAGGCAAAGGAGTGGCCTCATTCATCCTTAGAGAAGAGGTTAATCCGGCTGTGGATCCCCTAGACGCTGGAAACAAATTAATCATTGCTGTCGGGCCCCTTACAGGGACAGAATTTCCAACTGCAAACTGGTATGGTGTGTTTTTCAAATCCCCCCTGACTGAAATCTATGGAGAGAGTTATGCAGGAGGTCACGCAGCAAGAAGGATCTGGGCAAGCGGCTACGACGTCCTAATAATCGAAAGGAAGGCAGAGAGCGCAATCTGGCTATCTATTAATGACGGAGAAGTCGAATTCAATGATGCCGGGGAGCTATGGGGAATGACAACTCATCAGACAGAAGATGCTCTCAAAAAAGAAGTCGGTAGTGATGCAGGTGTACTCAGTATCGGACCTGCAGGAGAAAACCTTGTGCTTTTTGCCTCAATAGTGAATGATTATAATCATTCTGCCAGTAGGTGTGGCAGTGGGGCAGTAATGGGTTCCAAGAATTTGAAGGCAATCGCCTTTGGAGGTTCAAGAGAACCAATGATTAAGGATGAAACAGGATTTAGCGAGGTTGTCGTTGAGGTCACCGAGCGAATAAGAAAATCCCGAGAAACAAACGAGATATATCCGAAATACGGAACTCCATTCTGGGTAGATGCCGCAAACGAACTTGGAGTTTTTCCAACAAGATACTGGAGCGGGGGAGTATCCAAATTTTCGGGTCAGATAAATGCAGAGGCGATTATTAAGGATGTTCTGATTGAGCACACTGCTTGTGAGGGTTGCCCAATCGGTTGTAGAAAGCTTTGCGAGGTGAAATCGGGTCCATTCTCCAATGCAAAGGCAGAATTGGAGTATGAAACAATTAGCAGTTTTGGCGGTCTTTGTGACATAGGCGATATTCGAGCAATAACTGGTCTTGTGGATCTATGTAACAAGCTAGGTCTAGATCCCATGACTTCTGGCAATATCATCTCTTTTGCAATAATGCTTAAAGATAGGGGCAAGATCAAGACAGAACCAGATCTGGATTATGGTAATGCCGGCTCAATAGGTGGGCTGCTCAGACTCATTAGTCAGCGGAAGGACGTTGGCTCTAACTTGGCTAATGGAGTACTTCGCATCGCAAAAAGAACAGGACTAGAGAATATTGCTGTTCATGTTAAAGGACTTGAGCCTGTTGGCTTCGATGCCAGAGGACTTGTGGGTACTGGATTAAGTTACGCTGTTGCTAGTAGGGGTGCATGTCACCTTCGCAGCCATCTATTCATCCAAGAATTACTCGGAGAAGTAGACCGTTATTCTTATAGCGGAAAATCTTTGCTTCTAATTGACAAAGAAGATAGAATTGTCATTTATGATAGCCTGCTTGTTTGTCATCTCATTCAAAAGATTTTGGATTGGGATCTGCTTGAAAGCGTACTCGCTTCGATATTTGGGGTTTCCATTGTGAAAAAGGTTCTGAAAACAACTGGTTCAAGGATAATCAGCAACACTCGATCATTCAATGTCGAAGCTGGGGTAGGCCGGAAGGATGATAATTTGCCTGAGCTATTCCTTGAGCAACCGCTTCCACTAGGTCCCAGCAAAGGTAGGTTTCTGGATAGAAAGGAATTTGAAAAGCTGCTCAGCGATTATTACGTACTTAGGAAGTGGGATAGCCAAGGCGCACCTTTTGATTTTTCGTAACCTATAAAACCTGGAAAGATTTTTCAGGCTGCAATACCCTTAACTGTCAGCGAATTAGTTTTCGGAAGAATGGGCTTTTTCTAAGGCTAATCCAAGCCAGGATCATGACATCCTCCAAGATTCGATTTCATCCTTTCCAAACGATATCCGATATAGGTAAATCTGAATTTTCTAAAAGAGAAAAAAGGACAAATCGAAGATGCTCGAGTTGGCCACGGGCGGCTATTTGCCAGATCTTGGTATTGGGAAATACATATCAAACATATATGCTTGATATTCTATCCCGCTCGCTCATCTTCTTGGCATGTTCGGCGAGCTCACGTTGCTTCTTCTTGATAAGCTGAATTTCCTTAATTAATGGAGTCAGGTCTATCCCTAGACTATAGATCTTGTTTAGTGCCCTAATCAGAGTAGCAGAGGCTTCTGGATTTGGCTTTGACGTTGTGGGACTCAAAAGGCAGATACCAGTCAGCTTTCTTGTAATACACTCATTTAAAATGGTAGCAGCAATACCTGTTATCAGACCCCGTGCAAGCACTGGAATTCTGTGTTTCTTCAATTTGTCCAATACTTCAGGCTCAGCAGCGGCAAATATTAGTTTAGGATCTGGGTCTTCTCTTACTACAAGACCGGATAGAACGACGACCTCTTCAACGTCCATTTTTTCGATCCAGCTCATAAGAGAATGAGCTATATCATAAAACCCTTCTACAGGCGGCGAGATCTCGGAGATGATGGCCAGAAGGGTACCTTCCTCATTCGAGTATACACGGAAAGGATAGCGAAGCAATCCATCGATGAATATGGTCGCCGGGGGGAGGAGTCTTGAGCGAACATATGCTATTTCACTGAGTTTGAGATTATCTATTATGTAACTCAGGGCAATACTGCCAACAAGACCTTGTCCAGCAAAACCCGCAATTACCAGTGGCCTGTTGAACTTGATCTTCTTTGTTTCTACGATTTCAACTAGATCGTCTCTATCATATGTCAAGCTAGAACATCTCCTTATTCACTAATCGGATACTGTAAGTTAACATAATTGCTTTAGGAATTAATAAGATTGTCGCGAGATCTTCCATTCTCATTAAAAAGAAAAGCTTAAATGCGTGTAATCACGCTTTTATTTCAAATGATTTTTGCAATAGAAGATTACTGGGGGACAAAACTTGTCTGGAGAGAATGCAGTCTTTATTGGTAGAAAGCCTGCTATGAATTATGCTCTTGCTGTGATAATTCTATTTAATCAAGGCGCAAAAGAGGTTGTTGTGAAGGCTCGCGGAAGGGCAATATCCAAAGCTGCAGACGTAGTGGAAATTGTCAGGAGAAGATTCCTGAAGGATACCGTTGATATCAAGAAATCTGAGATCGGAACTGAGATTCTCGGAGAAGAAGGTAGAAAACAGAATGTGTCCACCATGGAAATCACGCTTATCAAGGAGTAAAGGAAGTCGCCATTTTGGATATTCTTCGAAAACTTAGGACTCCCGGACCTGAGACCGTCAGAAGAGACGATATGATTTTGATAAGCGAAGAAAAACTAGATAAAGTGAAGTGTGGTATATGTGGAAGGAGCTTAACCGTGAAGGTCTATGCACTTGGAAACAAGATGATGCGCCAAATTTGTTGCGAAATATGTAATGCTGAGGTCTGGAAATAGATAATAACTGCCTTGAAGGCTTTCTTGCTCAAAATTGCTTTCATACCTCTTGATCCAGAAAATCTGCCCATGTTTGCCAGAAATCGGAGGATTCTCTGATGAAATTCAAATGTGAGAGATGTGCTTGTTGCTGCAATGATCCTAACACTATTGTAACAGTGACCCATCATGATATTCGAAGAATAACGAAATTTCTAAATATTATGCCTCAGCAAGCCCTTGGGTTCTTGGCTTTTTACTGTTTTGAGGATATCGTCACAGCCGCCAGATTTATTGCTAGTCCTCCTATTCATACAATAAAGGGAGAAGCGTTTCTGGGTCTTTTGAAGGAAAAAGACGGAAAGTGCATCTTTCTGAATGACAGAGATAAGTGCTCAATATATCCGTCAAGACCTATGACATGTAGGGCATTTCCATTCACATTCAATGTCAAAGATGGCTGGCTCTGCTGGGGGGTTGCAAAAAAGGCGAAATACTGCACAGGCCTCAAAAAAGGGAAAACTATCGGAAGAAAAAAGCTTGACAGAATCGGATCCACAATAATAGAAGAGAGGACGGATTTCATCAAGATTATCTCAATCTGGAATGATCTGGCAAAAGCAGGAGAAATAAGAGCCATTCCAGAGCTTTTGCTAGAGTTCATTTCGAGAACAGCAACGGTACCGTATGCACTGAGATGAACCAAATTAGAGAGACATCCACAATCGCACACTAATTCTTTGATGTGGTCTGGAAAAGCTATGAATGGCGCCAGCAAACTTGCGATGCAATTCCCGAAAAAGACCTATCAAACTCGGCAAGACAATAGCTTCGATTTCAGTAACGTATCAGCTGATTTTGGGCTTTCCCGGGTATAATTTTTTGATTTAAAGAGAGAAGGTGCATTTTATTTTTCTTCACTTTATAAGTAGCCATAATTTATTTAAATGCGATTTAGTGTATTTTTTTTGCAGGAGAGGGAAACGGCTTGAAGCTTTCAGAAATAACGCAGACTGCAGTGAATCTGCTAAAAGAAGCGAGGAAAGAAGGGCTGAACAACATCCGATTGGCTCAACTTCTTGAAATGCCTAGAAGACGCGTATATGATATAATTGCAGTCCTAAGGGCGGCAAATCTTATTTCTACAAAGAGAGAGAAAGGCGGAACGAGAATAGTCTGGAATGATTTTGACAGAGAAGAAATGAAGAAAGCAATGTATGGATTGTCAAAGCAGATTGAATCGAAGAATCAGGAAAATCAGAAACTGCTTCTAAAAATTGGTGAATTAAAGAAAAAGATCGAGCGTTTAAGAGAAGGGCTGGGCGAAGATGAAGAGGCTATTAGCAGTCGTGTGAAATTTGAGGCAAGTTCACTGAGAATCAGTGTCGGAGGAACGGCAAAAATAAAACGCGTTTTTTCTACCGGCTTGGATGTAACCATAACAACTGAAAAGGAAGGAGTCATAATAGTCGAACCCTCAAAAGCTGAAGAAAGAGAGAAGGAAAAAGAAGTACACAAGCTCCAATTAGTATCATAAGATTTATTGACTTGTTTTGCAGTTCTTTATATGTTCTTTGGAGTACTGGTGAAGGATTATGGAAGAGGAGAAAGCAGAACCTTTTAGATATATCGAGGTTTTGACCGTGCAAGATCTTATACGTCTTGCTGCAAGCTCTGGTCTAACAAAGCCCGTTCAGATTTTTCACTTCAAAAAAGAAAACAAGCATTACTACTGCACCTTTACATCACTTCTTGGTCTACCGGATTCAAAACTTCCTGTCTGTTACTATTACATCTCCCCAAAGGAATACAAAGGAAAATACGCAATTATGAAAAGCGACGGCAGTCCTGAGGAAGTCGAATTCACTGATTTTGTAAAGAGAGGATGGATAGCTGTGCCCATAATTCACCTAAAAGAACTGCCCAAGCAATTGGAAATACCTTGATTCATTTAGCTTTTTCCACTATGAGCGTTTGACCAGGCCTTATCTTGCTGAAGACCTCTATATTGCCAGTGATTTTACCACAAATGTTTACCTCTGAATAGGGCTGCGTATCACCGAAGAATACACATAAGGCATCTCCCATCGGCCAGTAAGCTATGTCACCTTTCTCGACAGTTTTACTTGGTTTTTCCCTGCCTAAGCCTATTCCGATTGAAAAATAAACCTCATCCTTCCACAAGCTTACCTTGGACGTAATTGGCAAAGAACGCCAGATTGCCTCCGCGGTTTTGGGTGCTTTAATCCTGACTAGTTCACCCTCGGTCTCTCCAATATCTGCTATCTTGAACTTTATGGGGTATTTGCCTAGATCTTTGGACATTGGAACACCTCCACAGGAGGTTGACCCAAGTTTCTTTATATATTTTAGGCTTTTTGACTAACATTAATTAAAGACTCCCTTGCAACAATATGAATGGGACACAGCCAAATGGGGAGAAGGATTTTGCATAATAAGGTGAAGTTGACATTCGAAGTTGATGGGAAGACAAAAGAGTATCTGGTATCTCGAGCAGACGCAAAAGAACTTGAGATATCAATACAGACTGGAATCCCGAAACGGTTGATGCGTTCAATAATAAGAGTCGGAAAACGAGTCTCTGGCAAGAAGAAAATAAAAAAGGCAGGAGTTGTTGGCGAATCACGTTCGGGTGATCTATATAGTGCTATAAAATATATGAAGGAAAAGCGTTTAATTACTGAAGAGCATGGAACGATATTCGTCTGCGATGGTGAAAGGCTAAGCACCATGATAGAAAACTTAGAAAGATTGCTGAAAGGAAATGGAGATTAGAATAAGCTATGTGAGCACTAGCAAATCTCTCATGGGAGATTACTGAGAATGCAGAAATACCTCAAGGAGTTTACAGGGTTCAGTACCAACGCAAAGCTCTTCTTAATTACTAGCGCTCTTATTGCATTTAGCTATGGCGTTTCGCAACTCATATTTAATTTGTACATCATCATACTTGGATATTCAGAAGCCTTCATAGGACTTATCCTCTTCTCTGGGGCGTTTTCTCTCGCGATTGCAGCCATTCCATCCGGAGCTCTCTGTGATAAGATTGGAAGAAAAGCATCTCTAATCTCTGGATTAATAGTCAGTTCAATAGCATACACGATTTTATACATAACTGAAATTGATTTGATGATATTGTTGAGCAACGGTATTGGTGGGGGTGCTTTCTCACTCTATATGGTGGCGGAGAGTCCTTTCATGGCGGAGAATAGTAGAGAGGAAGAGAGAGCCCATCTATTTAGCATCAATTTTGCCATATTAACCATATTTACGGTGGTGGGCTTCATAATTGGAAGCCTACTACCAATTATGCTTGCCCCCTCATTGGGTACTATTCCAGAGAGCATTACAGCGTATCGTGCTACCTTGGTTATTTCAATAGTTTTCCAATACTTGTCTGTCATCACGCTATTCTTGATAACCCCCGGAAAAAAGGAAGAAGGTCTCCCCAAGGAAGAGATAGTGGGTAGTATGACCCGATCCAAGAGTATTAAGCTCTATCTGAAGTTTGCATTAGTAAACGGCCTCATCGGACTAGGAGCAGGTTTCGTTGTACCATTATTCAATGTATTCTTCTACGGTAGGTTTAATGCAAGTCGTGAGGTGATTGGAATGATATTCGTAGGTGGTCAGTCGACAGTTGCTTTTGCAAATATTATTGCACCTTCCCTTGCCAGACGAATTGGTAAAATCAAAACGGTTGCCTTGACCCAGCTTTCTTCAATACCGTTTCTCATAGGAATTGGCATATCCTTCAATTTCTCGTTATCGATTTCATCTTATCTCTTTAGGGGGGCGTTAATGAATATGGCATATCCCATCTTCTCCATGTTTACTATGGAGATGGTTGAGAAAGATGTAAGGGCAAAAGTCGCGGGGATGAATACGACCTCGTGGAATCTGCTTTGGGCCTTCAGTGTACTGCTTGCAGGGATAATAATGAGCGCCGGTGATTACACTACGCCCTATATATTCACTTGTATCGTCTATACGGTCTCGCCGATACTGTCATTGGCTTTCTTTCTGGGGATCGAAAAGGGACTCCAAAGAGAAATAGAAATCAGAGAAAAGACCTAAATCTTATTCTATTGCTTTCGGTAGACGGTACGTTACACGCTAATGAGACCCAACTCATCTGAGTTCAATCAAAAACTCGGGGTTGGAAACTGTAGAATCAATTTTATCCATTTTCCAGTTCCAGTTTCGGGGGAGAGCCCTTTTCACT
>JBHLPJ010000004.1:0-27940 GCA_048939565.1 Promethearchaeota archaeon | reverse complement strand
GATTCTAAATGCCTCTATCTCGGCAGGCGTTTCAAATCTGGGTCCACCAGTACAGATATACGTTCCCTTTGAGAAGTGAAAAACTTTCGTTCGCCTGCAAGCATCAATCAGCTCCTTCCTGAGTTCTGTGCAAAATGGTTGCGTTACATCAATGTGAACGACCTTATTCACAGGCTGTTTCTCTTGCCAGACTTTTATCGGAGTCTTTCCATCATAGAATGTTCTTTCGCGACCTTCTGTCATATCGATAAACTGATCTAAAACGACAAAACTGCCAGGTTTTATGTCAAGATTTATGGCTCCGCAACTGTTACTTGCAATTATGCGTTCAACTCCGAGCATTCTAAGACCATAGATGTTTGCTCTATAGTTCACAAGATGAGGCGGCATATGATGTCCGATTTCTTTTTTTCCAGGTGCCGCATGACGAGGCAAGAATGCGACTTCTACTCCATCAATGATTCCAATTTCTATTTGAGGCGTAGAGCCAAAAGGTGTGTCTAAGACTTCACGTCTGGGTCTTTCTAATATAGTGTATAGACCTGAACCACCTATGATCGCAATTTTAACATTCTTCTCCATTGTTCTCCTTCCTTTTTCTATCGACTGAATACACCCAATATTTGTGTCAAGATATTCTTATTTGATGCAGCAATAAAAGAAAAGCCATCTTTTGGACTTAGTCCAACTTCATGTTCTTTTCCCTGCAAATCAGTAAAGATGCCACCGGCTTCTTCCAGTATAATCTTGGCAGCTGCAATATCAACCACTCTCGAGTATCCCCTCACATCTATGCAAGCATCTAAGCTGCCCTTGGCTACGTAACATATCTCAAGGGCTTCACTGCCCAATGTTCTTGTCTTGACAAATCTGCAAAGCTCATAGTGTCGGGAATCGAACCGTGAATACCTATAAGCATAAAAACTAACTAACGCTTCATCAAATCTCTTGTCCTTTGAAGTGATGATTTTTTTATTGTTCCAAAAAGAGCCATCTCCTTTTATGGCATGGAAGGTTTCACCACTCACCAAATTCTTTACTACCCCTAAGGATAGGGAGTCTATTTTTTGATCGGCACGATACTTTCCCAAGGCTAAAGAGGTGCTGTAAAAAGGTATACCGCTTATTGCATTTTTACTACCATCAATTGGGTCAACTACCAGAGAAATTTCAGCTTTTTCACCGCCGATGTAGCGCTCACCAAGCTCCTCACTTATCAAATAAGTAGGGACGCCATATTGATGCAGGGTTTCGATAATCACCTTCTCCGCAGCTTCGTCAATTTTCCTCGTTAATGTTTCGCTTGGATTAAGTCCAACAACACCACCAATGTCAAAATCCGAGCTGAGAAGAGAGAGAGTTTTTTCTCGTACCTTATCTGCTATGTCCAGCAACATCTTTAGGTATTTCTTCATCATTTTCACCGCTCTATGGTATTAGAGACCAAAAAGCTCAGACGCTTTTTGGTAGATCCCTTCCACACATTTATCCGGAGACAGTTTATCTGCTTCAACTATCATCTCGGGATTTCTGGGCTCCTCATATTGAGCTTGAAAACCAGGCACAGTACCAATATCGCCTTTCATGGCACGTTTATATATATCCCTTGGCGCACCAGCAAGCTCTTTTCGACTCGTCTCACGTTCCATGCATATTTCCAAGGGACATCTTAGGTAGACTTCCATGAACCTTTTTATCAGCTCCCTTGCTTTGTCTCGGTATCGTTGTCTATTGGCTGTCGCATCAAAGATCACATTTATGCCATTATCTGTTAGAATCTTTCCCATATATGCAAGTGCTGCATAGACGATATCTCGTTCTTCATCCGAGTATTTGGGGATAGGCGTTACAACTCTTCTTACTTCGTCCATACGGAGAATCTGGACATGAATTTCGTAGTCTTCAAACTTAGCTTTCAAGGCATCAGCAATTGTGGATTTACCACTCCCTGGGAGTCCAGTTATCCAAATTGCAAAACCGTTTCTTGTATTCATAGTGAACCTCTTCTAATACTTTAGATATGAGTTTACATCCTTCAGTGTGAATTCTTCCACATCAAGCATATTGTGAATGAAATTGAACAGTTTTCTTCGTACATCAAACTCTAGATTCGGATACCATATCGGAGATGCAATTACAAGAGATCGCCAAACATAAAATGGCGGCATAATAGCCAATATCTCCTCGTCTTCTGATTTCTCAAGGTAGTTATCAGTAAAAATCCTAAAAAGAGTCTGAAATCCGCCTTCAAGTCGCCCGTGAACTTGCAATGAATAGAATAGATAGTTAATTGACATGCAAACAACATCGTCCGCGGGTTCTCCCCATTCTCCTCGACTCCTGTCCAAGACCGTGAAGTCTGTGCCCTCACGGAACATAATGTTCCAGGGGTGGAAATCACCATGAACTTGACTGAGTCTATGTACTTTTTTCTTGATTTTCCATCTCCAGTCAATACACTTCTTTTCGATTTCTCGAAGTTCATCTTCATCTGTAAAATCCAGATCGGAAGGGTAGCTATCGAGTAGTCCCATAATGCATTCACCATGTCCAACCAAATCGCGAATCCTTCGAGTGTATAGTTCCGGACTATCGCCTTTCAGAGAGTGTATATCTACGAGATAATCAGATAACTCTTTGGTTCGCGATCTGTCAAGACTCGCCAAATTCCCAGTTGTCTTAATTCTTTCTAAATCATTATAGTATTCAGTTCCTCCGATCTTTTCCGTCAAAAGGAAGAATTCTATGCCATCTCCAATCGATTTTAGCGAATTATCTTCAGTGAAAACTCCGACGTCCACTGAGTGGACATGCTTAGGCAACTTATCGAAAGTAGAGTGCGCCAAGAGTAATGATTGGGCACGATCTGAAAAGTGATCATGACCAAAACCCCCTGCTTTCATTGTTCCTAGAACAGCGCTCTTTGGATTACCATCGATTTCGAATTCTATAAGGTAGGGTTTTCCATAACCGAATCCTTTTAATTCTCCTCTCTCAATAGCTTCTTCAATCTTTCCCAATTCACTTATACTTCTGATTTTAACATCAGCTTCAAATATAGTAGAGAGATAAGTCCCTAGTTTCTCCATAATTAACGTTGGCATTTCGTTTCCTCCCATCAGACGTTAACATTATTACCTACTGCATTTAAAAGCTTCAAGCAGTTTCATTCTTGCTATTTGCGGACTAATCATAAATCTTAAACAATATTTATAAAGACAAAAAACTTCTATCTGCAATCAAGTTTAGAGGGGAGAAAAATGTTAAAAAGAATCGGTAAGCTAATTTCACCAGAAAAGATTCAAACATTCTTTCGCTATATTTGGATTGTTATCGTGATTGCCGCTGCCGGAATAGTTGGCCTTTATGTGATTGCGGATTTTCCATCGAAAGCCACAACCCTAACCATAGCGCTCTGCCTTTTTGGAGAATTCGGTTTAACCGTGGGTATCAACGGAATTATCTCAGCACTTCCTGAAGAAGAGTTACCAGAAAAATGTGGAAGTCTGTTTCTAAAATGGCTTTATACAACAGCGATAATTGGCATACTATTCTTAATAGCTGTTGTTTTTTAGGGATTCAGAATTCTTTACTCATGGTGATGTAAAGTGATAAATCGTGGGGGAATTCATAAGAGGGGAGACGTGGATTTTTGCAGTCTCTTACAACAATTGAGGGATACTTTAAAATCCGCAGAGGTTGGTGCGATAGCTTGTTTTATTGGCGTTGTGCGAGGATTGACCAATACCGGAAAAAGGGTAAGAAAGCTTGAGATTGAAGCTTGGGACGAGAAAACGGAAGAGGTCTTGACAAGCATCTGCAACGAATTGAGAAGGAGAAAGGGAGTTTCTGAGGTTTACATCCATCACATTGTGGGAGCACTTGGCATCGGGGAGGATATTGTATACGTCATTGTAGCAGGCGCTCACCGCCAAGAAGTATTCTCAACGCTGAAAGAAGCTGTCGAAAGATACAAAAAGGAGGCGCCCTTGTGGAAAAAGGAGTTCCTGGAAACGGGTGAGACCTATTGGGTTTCTGAAGGGAAGCAGATTGAAGAATGATAGGGATTTTGAGGTCAGAGAATTAGAGGATTGAGATAACTGGTGCGAGGGGTGGGACTTGAACCCACGAAGGCATGCGCAAAAGCCTTTTATTACTTTTCTACGCCAAAGGATCTTGAGTCCTTCCCCGTTGACCGCTTGGGTACCCTCGCAGTATAGTGTTTCGGTGTTTGAAATTTTAACTTTATCGGTGGGAGGTATCCACCTGCGACAGGATATGTGAGCAAAGATCATTGCAAGAGCCTTAGATATTATATCCAGATTCAGGAAATAGGACAGGTTAGATTTTTTTGGGTTTCTCTAAATGGTCTGCTTTAACTCCTCTAAGAACTTTGAAAGAATACGTGTTATTTCATTTTTTTCGTTAAGATAGAAGAGACGCATTTGCTGACCAACCCTCATTTCAGTTACGATGCCCTGACGAACTAGGGGTGCGATGACACGACTAACAGTAGAATGCGCTAGTCTGGTTTTTCGAGCCAAATCAGAGAGATTATAGGGCTTACCCCTTTTTTCCAGAAGAAACTGCAGTAATTTTGCCTGCGCTGATCTTCCAAAGAGCTTGACGAGTTCAGACATATTAAGCCTCCGAGTTCAGAACATATCAATCAAACCTAATGCTTGTACCTATTTGTTCGCCCTTAACCGCTTTTATGACGTTTTCGGGATTTCTTCCATCGATAATCTTGGTTGGAATTTGAGACCTCTGAACGATTTTAATTGCTAGACCATCAAACAAAGCGTATTTGCCAGCTTCTGCACTTTCAGATCTTAGTATGTCGGAAAGCTGTGTAGGAGTGACTTCTTTCAGCAGCTTTGCCTTGGGATCTTTTTTAGGTGATTCTGAATAGACTCCCTCAACGTTTGTTGCGTTTATAAGTAAATCCGAATTTAGGAATTCAGCTAGAAGGGCAGCTACAGCGTTTGTCGATTGACCTGCCTGAGTACCCCCCATTACTATCATTTTTCCGATATTCGATACTTTGCGGGCATCTGTGAAGTTCTTCACAGGTTCGGGATAGGTATTTTCGTTAAGGGCAGCAATCAAGACACGAGCATTTAGGCGAGAGGCCATAATCCCGATCTCATCACAAATAGCTTCTGATACTCCTAGGTCGCGAAGTGCAGAAATGTATACTCGTGCGGTTTTTCCTCCACCAGCAACAACATGAGCAATATTGCCTTCAGACCACAGCTTCTTCAAAACCACACCATATTGTTTTATTAGAGAAAGATTTATTTCGCCATTTGAATCTTGAATCAGTGAGCCTCCAAGCTTAATTACGATCTTCATGTTAGTCACCAAATTAGCGTCTAGAGAAGTTTTTATGTCAAAACTTATAAGCCTACCTCGTAGAATTCTAAGTTAGACGACCCCCGCTGTCTTTGGATGCTTATTGAAGATTCCAGAGGTAATCCCAAGAGGTGTTAGTAATTGTCAAACGCAAAATCCTTCCAGAGGTTTCGGCTTAAGAAGATGCTAGAATTGCTGGAAGGCAAAAAAGGATATCATACTGAGCTGGTGTCACTGTATATACCGCCAGGTAGACAGCTAAGCGATGTTACGAACTACCTTAAACAGGAACACGGTACAGCTGCTAATATTAAATCCAAATCAACACGCAAGAATGTTATGGATTCCATCACAAGCGTAATTCAAAGACTTAAGACTTTTCAAGAGACTCCACCAACAGGACTCGTTATTTTCTGCGGAGCAATTCCACAAAATGGACAAGGTACTGAGAAAATAGAGCAGTACGTCGTTGTTCCGCCAGAACCAATTAATGTGTTCAAATATCACTGTAATAGTGGGTTTTTCTTAGATCCGTTAAGGGAGTTGCTGATAGAGAAGGGAGCATACGGGTTAATGATTATTGACAGGGGAGGGGCAACTTATGCAATACTGAGAGGGAGATATCTAGAAATTGTCCGTAATATCTCATCGGGCGTGCCAAGGAAACAGGATGCAGGAGGTCAATCTCAAAGGAGGTTTGAAAGAATTGTTGAACAAGTTGCTCATGAATTTTACACGAGAGCTGGAGAGTATGCAAATGACATATTTCTGCAAATCTCAGACCTTAAGGGTCTAATAATTGGGGGCCCCGGTCCTACTAAAGAGAAATTTGCTGACGGGGGATATCTTGATTATAGATTAAGGGACAAAATCATTGCTGTACTTGATGTTGGATACACCGACGAGATGGGAGTAAAAGAACTACTTGGAAGGGCTAGTACCATATTGAAAAGTGTAAGATATATGGAGGAGAAAGCAATCATTCAAGAATTCCTAAGTCATCTTGCCAGAGATACCGGATTGGTTACCTATGGTGAGAAAGAAGTCAGATCATATATTGAACAGGGCATAGTAGGAGTTCTATTGCTTTCTGAAGGGCTGAACCTAGTTAGAGCTACAGTTGAATGTCCCCAGTGTGATCACAAGCTGCAAAAGACCTTAAAAGAAAATGAATTAGAGAAATTGGAAAAAGAAATAACCGAAGAGATCTGCCCCAAATGCAGCAGCCCTCAATTGGACATAAAAGTCGTTAATATTATAGAGGAGTTAGGAGAATTAGCAGAACAAACTGGAACAAAGGTAGAATTAATATCTACTGAAACTGAAGAAGGTGTAGAATTATTGAATTTAGGTGGAATAGCCGCCATGTTAAGGTTCAAACCAGAATCCTAGGTTGGTGACAATAATTGAATGATGAAACTGTCAGCAAATTCGAACAAGAAGTGAATATGCTTGTCGATGAGGTTGCACGTGCTAAGACAATATCTGAAGCAGAAGACAGGATAGAGAAAGTTCAAGAGTCATTGGGACAACTATTGGACGCATATAAAGAGAGAAATGATCAAGCTAAGTCAACATTGGCTCAAGCAAGGATACATTCATGGGAAAGCTATCGTCAGTATATCAAAGGAAAAACAGATTTGATTAAGATGGGGGTTGCGAACAGAAGAGGACAGTTCTCAGTAGGCTTCCAGAGAAAGAAACTCGTTATAGGAGGCGCTCAAAAGATCAAGATTGAGCCTGTAGATATGGTTTCAAGAATCAAACTGAGTGGAATACTCCTCGATATGCTGAGAAATACCAAATTAAGTCAAGAAAAGATGATGAAAGCAATTAAAATGGCTTATAAACTCTGTTCAAAAATTCAGGATCAGGACTTCTCCAAATCTTGCGAGCAATTCATTCAAAATTGGGCAAGAATCTACATCGAGTGGAAATTGGAGTTGCTTTCAATAGGTACAATAACTGCAATACTTAAGGCAGAAAGAGAGGAAGTTAACGCATTAATAGATAAGCATTTGGATCTTGCGTCACAACTAAAGGCACTTAACGCCGGACAGAAAGAACAACCGATAAATCTTCTCGATGAGAGAGTCTATAGAGAGATTTTCGGTTTTTTGAATGCCAAATATTTCGGTTTAACAGATCAACGTGGGGGAATCATTAGAAAAGGATGGGGCAGGGAAATGAATGGTTTTCTGGAATTAGCTGAGCCTATAATAGATATTACAATACCAGAATTCGTGCTTAATTTACAATTAAAAGAGCTGTTTCCAAGAATACTCCTACAGGACAAGGATAAAACAGAATACACCATAGATATTAAGTAAAACGATGATAAGGCCTGGATAATCTGACTCTCAGGTGGGTTTTTAAAAGGAAGATTTGAACAGGAGATCTGAAAGGAGGCATGTTTATGGGTAAGGTACTGGCCGTAATCTCCGTGTTGCCAATAGGTACAGATGTAGATCTAGAACAACTTGAAAAAAACATAAAGGAAAACATCCCAGAAGGGGTTGAACTTAAGGAATCAAGAAAAGAGCCTTTTGCCTTTGGAATAAATGCATTAAAACTGAGTTTCTTGCTTAGCGACGCAGCCGGCGGAACCGATAATATAGAAAAGGCCATAAAGAGTCTTGATGGCGTTGGGGAAGTCAAAGTAGAATATGTTTCATTAGTGTAATCCGTCTTTCATTGCTTCCAGAAAATGACTTTGATCGAAATTTCATAGCATCATCGATCCTTCGATTGTTTTTCTTTTACGTGTAATTTACATATTCCCAGCAATGGATGAAAACAAGAGGGGCAAACGTTTTTCTTGCAGATTACGCAAGTCTGAAGATTGCCTGTCTTACGCTTACAGACTCCACAAGCCTTTTTTGCCAAGCCAATACACATCCTATTTTTAAATAAATATAGCGAGAGATAAAAAAGCGTAGCTATATGGCGCGACAAAGCTTTTATGAAACACTAAAGAACTTATTAATGCTATAAATGTTCAATTTTTGGGCCTCGATGGTGAGAGATTTGGAAATACGATTACGTGTTATGGAAGCCAAACAAAGAGATGTAGGAAGATTTATCGCTAGACTCGATAATGAGTCGATGGAATATCTACAATTGCAGCCAGGAGACATAATCGCCATAAAGAATCGTAAAAAGACTGCAGCTATAGCTTGGCCTGCATATAACGAGGACAAGGGTAAAACCGTCATCAGGATTGAAGGGCGTATAAGAAAAAACATTGGTGCAAGTATAGGAGAGAAAGTCAGTGTAAAGAAGGCAGAAGATAAGTCTGCGGCTTTGGTTATTCTGGCACCAACATCAATTAGCATTAATGATTCTACCATCGAGCGAGCCATTAAAAGAAGGCTTCTGAACTACCCATTAACAGTGGGAGATACCGTTTTTGTCCCGATGGGAATAACCAGAGAAATACCTTTTGTAATTGTTTCAACTGAACCGAAGGACATTGTGGTTGTGAGATCCAACACAACAATCCAGATTAGTAAGAAACCGATGGAAGAAATTACAGGAATACCGTATATCACCTACGAAGACATCGGAGGTCTGAGAGAAGCTATAAGACGTATACGTGAAATGATTGAGTTGCCACTTAAGCATCCGGAACTATTTAACAGATTGGGGATCGAGCCGCCTCGGGGAGTTCTTTTTCACGGACCTCCAGGATGTGGAAAAACACTCCTTGCTCGAACGGTAGCCAATGAATCGGACGCGTACTTCATTTCCATTAACGGTCCAGAAGTAATGAGCAAGTTTTATGGTGAATCGGAGCAAAGAATAAGAGAGATTTTTGAGAAAGCTGAGAAAAATGCACCAAGCATTGTATTTATTGATGAGATGGATGCAATTGCACCTAAGAGGGAGGAAGTAGCGGGAGAGGTCGAACGACGAGTTGTAGCACAGTTACTTGCACTGATGGATGGATTACACGATCGTGGAAGGATTATAGTCATAGGTGCCACAAACAGACCTGCTGCATTGGATTCAGCCTTACGTCGCCCAGGAAGATTTGATCGAGAAATTGAGTTAGGAGTCCCAGATAAGAAAGAACGACTAGAGATTCTGCAGATACACACTCGAAATATGCCTTTATCCAAGACTGTAGATCTGAAAAACCTTGCAGAAATCACACACGGATTCGTTGGTGCAGATTTGGCCGCCCTATGTAGGGAAGCGGCAATGAAAGTATTGCGCAGGTATATGCCTGAGATCAATCTAGCGGATGAAAGTATACCTCCGGAGATTCTAGATAAGCTTGAAGTTCGATCAAGGGACTTCCTGAACGCATTAAAGGAGGTTCAACCTACTGCCATAAGGGAAGTATCCATAGAAATACCAAGTGTTCAGTGGAGTGATGTGGGAGATCTGCAAGATGTTAAACAAAAACTCAGAGAAACGGTTGAATGGCCTTTTAAACAACCAAAAGCATTAGAGCGGATGGGAATAACTGCTCCCAAAGGGGTTTTACTATATGGACCACCTGGATGTGGTAAGACTCTTCTGGCACGTGCGGTGGCAACAGAGAGTGATGCAAATTTCATCAGTATCAAAGGGCCTGAAATACTGAGCAAATGGGTTGGTGAGTCTGAGAAAGCTATACGAGAGATTTTTAGAAAAGCACGGACAGTAGCTCCAGCCATCGTCTTCTTTGATGAGATCGATTCGTTAGCTCCCAGAAGAGGAAGAGACTATGGCGGCTCCCTTAATTCTGAAAGAATCATAAGTCAACTCCTGACTGAACTTGATGGGTTGACAGACTCGAGAGATGTAATTGTATTAGCCGCAACCAATAGGCCCGATATGCTTGATCCCGCACTAGTTAGACCTGGTCGATTCGATAGACTGATCTATATACCATCGCCTGAAGAAGAAGCGCGTCTGGAAATACTAAAAATATATACACAAAAAATGCCTTTAGCAGATGATGTCAAAATAGAGCAGATAGCTAGAATGACTGAGAACTACGTAGGGGCAGACATAGAAGCTTTATGTAGGGAAGCAGCTATGCTAGCCTTAAGAGAAGATTTAAACTCCAAGAAAGTTCATTGGAAACACTTTGAGACAGCTTTAAAAGAAATCCATCCTACTGTAAATCAAGAAATAATACGATGGTATGAACGTCTGAAAGAGAAGTTCAAACAGACTCAGATTGACTCGCCACACATTACATAGTTGGAGTATGGAAGGAAGAGCAATGAAACAATCATATTGGGATCTCGTACCACTTAAGAATGCCATATTAAGCGCCATTGCCAAAAGACAAGGCATACTACTTGATAATGAACTCTTTACAATGCTTCAAAAGGATTTTAAGGATTTATCCTACACTAGACTGAATAAGGCTCTTATGGCGCTTGAGATAGAGGGAATACTACATGTCTCACAGATCACAAAGACCAAAAGAAGAATCGAAGTCATCAGGGAAGGTGAGGGATTCCTACTGGTCGATGAGGACTAAGGAATGTTCCAGAAAGGAAAATTACACCAAATACTGATTTTAGAACATATGTTCTAACACTTCAATCTAGAACGAAGACAATCATGATTTTGCATTCTTAATATACAACTTATAGGCAATAATATGTTTGGTGTTTCTTATGGATCTTAGTAAGGAACCTTGGAAGTCTACTATTTTATATTCCATTATCGTAGCCGTGGTTTCGGTGTTAGTTTGGGTCATCGATACGTACGTGTTCCCAGTCCCCTTCGGTCTCAGCTTCCTATATTGGTCTACTACCGGGATGATCACCAGCTTCTATATCATCATCCTTATCGCTCTGGTCCATTATATGAAGACTAGTGAGAAACAAGGCGGTTTAAAGGAGATCACCCTCAATACCATAATGTTTGTCTTCATATACAGCATCCTGCTCTCCTTCGTGCTCAACTTATTCAATATCACCTCAGCCATAGTCCTGATAGCTAATACCCTGATCATGATGTACTACTTCTATAAACGTGCTTAAACCGGCGATAGTAAACCCTACTATTTTTTTTATTATCAACAAATTGGAGAAAAATTCTCACTCTATTCGTTATTTTTTGGGGCTATTTTTGGTGATGCCATGAGGTATCCGCCGAATGCTAACGGTTATAAAATATATAGTAAAATCAGTATGGAAGAAGCTGTGTCAGAGATAATTAGGGGTCTTGACAAAATCGGTTGTAAAGTCAGCCTTATAAGAATGGGTAGACCTTCCTTAGAAGACGTTTATTAAATTGACTCAGAAGAGTTCATTTATGGCTTGTTGCATACTATTCTTGTGATTCTCCTGCTTACTTTGTCGCCAGTTAATGTACTGATTTCTGAAGAAGAGAGGCAACCTATATCCAGATAAGAAATGCCAGATTCTTTTATGCACCTTTAGCTCGAGTTATTCTCCTCTTTCCAAGGATGTTCCAGTACTCAACCTGACCTCCGACTTCAAGTTTTGCGGAGGCTCCTTCTTCGACATCAGATAATGGTATTTCTATTGTTTGATAATCCTCCATATCCATTATCATGACACTTCTATCTGTCTTAGAAATCACTTGACCGGTTCTTTTGTCTATTATTGGTATCTCTACTGATGCATCGGCCGGATAGACAACACTTCTCTTACTGTTATCAAAGAATCCTATAGCAACCATCCGAACTTTTGCGTGGCCGTGCTTTCCAGCCTTGGATTTTTCAAAACTGACTATTTTGCAGGGTTCTTCATCTATAATTATGAATTTCCCAACCTTAAGACTGCTGGCGTTTACCATGCGCTTCTCCATCGTGGCATCTCCTAGGCTTGTGAATAAGCTTAAGATTGTTCGAGGTTTTTAACTCTATCGGCAGGAAATCCCCTTGAGAAAGCTGGGAGATGAAGGAGTAATTAAAGAACACTTATCATAGCTTAGTAAAGTACCTCACCCTTCCAGATGAAGTTTTCTTGCGGAGAAAGAATGAGAACGTTGCGAAGGTCCAAGCTCTTTTCTTTTATAGTAGACGAAAGATTCTTTTAGTGAAATCTATCTTAACATTTCCAGACATCTGATCTCAATTTCCAGCAGGGTTGACCGGGAATGTTTAAGACGGTTGGAGTGAAAGCTAAGCCAGATGAAAAGGCCATCAAGGTATCAGAAGATGTTGTCAATTATTTGGGGAAACAGGGACTAGAAGTAAAAGTAAGCGAAGAGACCGCTAGAAAAATGTCTTTCGAAGTTGAAGCTGTAGAGCTTTCAGAGATGGATGTAGAATTTTTTATTACAGTTGGAGGAGATGGTACAATCCTACGCACATTGCACAATCTACCTGCAGTTTGTCCCCCAATTCTTGGCGTCAACGTAGGTTCTATTGGCTTCCTAGCCGAGATTTGTCCGGAGAATATGTTTGAAGCCCTTGATAGGATTCTGAAAGGGGATTTCAAGATAGAAAATGCGCTTCAACTAAAAGCAAGTGCAAGTAGTCAAGAACTTCCGAACGCGCTAAACGAGGTCGCAGTCATGGGCAAACAATTGGGCAAGATTTTGCGACTAGAAGTTTACATAGATGATAATTATGTCAATACAACACTGGGCGATGGTGTCATGGTAGCGACTCCAACCGGTTCAACAGCTTACTGTCTATCATCGGGCGGACCTATTATTGAGCCCAATTTAGAAGGATTTGCAATTGTGCCAGTTTCCACTTTTAGAACGAGTATGATTCCTTTGGTTGTGCCCTCATCCAGCGTAGTAAATATCCATGTGGCCAAATTAAACAAAGATGCAATTGCGATCGTAGATGGACAACACCAGACCGTGCTTAAGCCGGGAGATGAAGTTATCGTTCAGAAAGCAGAAGATATTGTTCCATTTATCCGTTTTGAAGGATCATTCTACAGACGTTTGAGGGATAAATTCCTTATCAGGTGAATAAGTCTGACAGAAAGTAAACCAGTCGTATTGGTTCTAGATACGGGCGCATTTCTAAGCGGCTTCAACCCCCATATGAGTGATCTAGATCAAGCGACAACTCCAAGGGTCATAGATGAACTGAGCGATTCAAAAGCGAAGCTGAAGGTGCAGTTGTCAATATCTTCAAAGAAGATTAGGATCAAAAAACCTGATAAGGCTTCAATCAACAAAGTCCTAGAAATTGCACGTAAAACAGGAGATATTTCCTCGCTTTCTGAGACCGATATTCATGTGCTGGCATTAGCACATAATCTTAAGCTAAAGGCAACACCAATAATCGTTTCAGATGATTACTCCATACAGAATGTAGCGACAGAACTCGGAATTAAATATCAAAAATTAATTCAATGGGGAATAAAAACGAAACTAAGATGGCAACTCTACTGTCCCGCATGTTATGCGAGGTACAATTCAGATTACCCCTCTGGAGTGTGTGAGGTATGTGGTGCTGTCTTAAAAAGAAAACCGGCCAGCAAATAATAAAAGACTGCAACTTGTTTATCCTTTATCATGGAAGAGTATATTAGGGGGCGGTGAGTTTGGGTCTTGACCTCAAGAACTTGATTTCTCCCAAGGTTACCAGCTTCAGAGAGCTAACTGGGAGATCCGTCGCAATGGATGCATATAATACACTATACCAATTTCTCGCAACTATTCGACAGCAAGATGGCATGCCACTGGTTGATAGTAAACAAAGAGTTACATCACATCTAAGCGGCTTGTTTTACAGGACAATTAACTTGCTCGAAAGAGGTATTAAGCCGGTTTATGTCTTTGATGGAGTTCCTCCCAAAATAAAGCTGAGAACGATTAGAGAAAGGAAAAGAGTCCGTCAAGAGGCGGAGAGAAAGTGGAAAGAGGCACTAGAACGCGGAGACTTAAAGATTGCAAGAAAATACGCTCAATCTGCATTGAGCCTAACAGACGATATGGTGGATGAGAGTAAGAAGCTTCTTACAGTCATGGGTATTCCCCATGTTCAAGCACCATCTGAGGGTGAAGCTCAGGCTGCTCACATGACGGCAAAGGAAGACGTATGGGGCGTGGGAAGTCAAGACTGGGATGCTTTACTATTCAATGCCCGAGTCTTGGTCCGTAATCTGACCATAACGGGACGTAGAAAACTACCTGGCAAAGACGTATATATTAAGGTCGATCCAGAATTGGTAGTTGTTTCAGAAGTTCTAAATAGACTGGAGATAACTAGGAGTCAACTTATTGATATAGGCATATTAATAGGAACAGATTATAATGAGGGTGTGAGAGGAGTCGGAGCTAAAATAGCACTGAATCTGATTAGGGAATATGAAACCCTTGAGAGAATAATCGAAGTTAAAGGTTTTGAAATTGAGCCATCTATAGATCAAATAAGAGATGTTTATCTTGAGCCAAAGGTGACTGATAACTACACTATTAGATGGAAACCTGCAGATGGTGGCAAAGTAATCGCCCGACTCTGTGATGAACACGATTTCTCATATGAGCGCGTGAAGAAGGCCCTGGATCGATTGGAAAAGTCAGCCTCTTCAGGAACGCAAGCTAGCTTGGAAAAGTGGTTCAGAGGATAGGGATTTCGGAAAAAGCCCTAGATAATCACTAAATTAACTCATACCGGGAACTTCTGGAAGTGGTAATACTGTGTCGTGAAGAACAAAGAAAAAAATAGCTTGGTCACTCCTTCTTAAGGGAGGCTTCTCCCATTCTTTTGAATTCCTCAAGATGTTCTGCACGTTCAACTTCTTCGACAGGGTTGTACCATATTTTCTTTGTGCCAACACCAGACCTAAGTCTCCATCCAAATGACTTCCTTTGTTTATTTATCATCTGCCTCAGCTGATCAATCCGCTGAATCACTATTTGTTTCTGCTTGTCTTTGAATTCACTGTACTTATCAACAAACTTCTTCGCCTTTTCCAGATTTGTAGTAAAAGTATACCAAAATCCCCAATCTTTTGAGAGAAGTTTGGCAATACGTTTTCCATTGAACCTTTCGCTTTCATCTTTATCGGCCACTTCGTGCTCTAGAAATAGAATTATGATGTCTTTTATGTCCTTTTCGTTGATGAAGACAATTTGTGCTTTCTGCAATAGTAGTTCAGTCAACGGTATCGTCGGATAATCTAATTCTAGTTTTCCCTTGAAGTCAACGGTATGATTCATTTCAAGCTTATCGAAGAATACGTCTATGTAAGAGCGGCCTGCCCCAGTAGAATCACAGTAAATCCGCCTTGTAATAAACATAAAAGGAGTCATATGGCTTTTTTTAGGCTGATATCCGAGATTTTTGAGAAATTTATCAACTTTTCCCTCTTGCTTCCAATATGCCATGTAGTCTACATCTGTGAGTTTTCTGAAGGCTTTGTGAAGGGCCGCATTACTATGGCAGTGAATTCTTACCGCACCAGCGCCCATAATTCTTAGGATTATACCTTGCTCTTTTGCTGCCTCTGCGATTTTTTTTCCCTCATCGAGTATTGGACTGCCAGTGGACAATTTCGTCACCTCTGTTGATTGCATATATCTTAATAGGTTTTAAATTTTTAATCTTTTCTAGCCCGATGTAAACATGTAGTTCTTAATCTTGTTTTCCGTGAGGTTTATCATTACGCCTCTTAGTATTCCTTCTCCATATTCGCTGCCCGGGTTCATGCACATCGTTCTGCCGACTTTGATGGCACCCTTTCCTTCATGAATGTGACCGAAAAGTCCTAGTAGAGGTTGGTGTTCATCAATTACCTTTCGGACAGCTTTACTGCCAACAGGGATCATCTTGATTCCATCGGAGCCCATAACTGGTTTGAAGGTTTCATCCAGAAGAGGTGCATAATCTAGAGGAGTAACGTCATAGGGAGGTACATGGAAGTTGAATATGGCATTTGGCATGTCCTTGATCTTAGCTATCATAGGTTCTATAATCTTTTCCAGTTCCTCTTCTGTTATGTCTCTGGGACAGTGCCAAGGTGTTATGTTTGAATAGCCGCTACTTACCATCTCATGATGATCATCAATATAGACGACTTCACCTTCAGGATCTATGACAAAATCTGAACTTCTCAATACTTTGGAGACCTCCATAGTATCATCGTTACCTCCGGTCATATAGACTCTTATCCCTGAGTCCTTCAAACGTTCTTTTGCAAGATCTAGCCAGTCCTTCAGCACTTTTAGAGCCAGATCCTCATAGAGTTTGTCAAGCGCATCTGGTTTGTCACGTATACTCTCTACCTCTTCAGGCGTAGTGGTATACGGGTAAAAACCAGCACCACGAACATGTCTTGTTAATTCTTCTAATTCCTTGTCATCCTTTGCAGTATATTCGGTTCCATAATATTTTGTTCTGTATGATCCATCTGGTTGCTTAACGAGCGGAACCACCATTTTTCCTGTAATATCTCCACCCACAACAGCAACATCAGTTTTGTAGATCTTACAAGCGTTCAAGAACTTCCTCCAGCAGACTTCTGATCCATGTAAGTCTGTTACATAATAAACTCTGGTCATTGCCATACCTTACCACCTCTTCACAAATACGTCCATAACAAACCAATGTGTAGGATTTTAACCTAATGGAATTTTGCGGATATTTAAGTATTTAGTATAGCAGCTTAATGGCACACTGCCGGCTTAATCCTAGGAGGGGAACCCATACACCTCAAAACCAGCGTTAAAATTCAATATTGATGTTCAATTCCCTAAAAGGATGATTAAAAAAAATGGGGAGATATTTTTGGGCTTACTTATGGCTTTAGTCTGGTGGAATCTCTTTGAATCTTAGGTCCATAGGAATGCCTTGGCTCTTTCGGTAATAGTAGAATATTCCATATACAATGAACGGTGAGATACACAGCCAGAGGACTGTGCCCATTAGACTTATCGAGTCGATTGGACCACCAACGAATGTTGGGGCCGTTGTGGCGAACACCGTGAATGTGCTTAATACTGCCGTTGCGAAACCGAGCAGAGATAAGGCAGGCATACCTTTCATCTTACCGTATGCATGGAACAGCATGAATAGGAAGATGAAGAACAGTATGAACAAGAATGCCAGTGATGCAAAGTCCACCATTGTCGGAATACTGCCTGCAAACGCTATAGCTGCCATAGCGCCAAAATAGATGAGTACAACTCCTACTACGGTCATAATAGCTGCCATGACCATCAGACCTAGTCCGGTGCCACCAGTCCAGGTCTTCTTGGCCAGTTCTGGAGATTTATCGAAGATATCTCTACGTCTCCACGGGAAGACGATACCCCCGACTCCGAATATGACCCAACCGATGAACCACAGAGTGATTGTGTATAGAATGTATTGTAGGAACCCTGTTAAGGTGTAGAATACGTTGAATAGGATGGATATGACTAGAGCTAGCATGACGCATACCCATGGGGAGCCTCTTCGATCGACTTTTGCAACCCAATGCGGAAGCAAACCATCGAAAGACCAGGCGAAGAAGTTACGCACTGGTCCGAAGGACATTCCCATTACGCTGCCATATGTAGCACCTAAGAAGCCAAAGCTTACTAGGTGTATAAGCAATGCGTTATCGGTGTAGTAGAGGGTTGCTGTCATTGCGTTCATCATTGCACCATATGCTGAGTAGTCAAGGCCAACAGCATCAGCATAAGCATTCATAATCCAAAAGTCTGTACCGCCACCGAGGTATGCAGTTCCGTAGAACAACTCCCAGTATAGCATGAAAAGCACGATTGATCCGATCAGAGCAAGTCCTTGAGAGAATGTAACACCTTTGATTTCACCAGCAGCGCTGGTGGTGTATGTGGAGCCTAGTGTGTTTAGGTTGACATATGTGGTTCCAGCCATGACGGTACCCCAGTTTGATATGGTACCAGGACCAGGCCATGGCCCCCAACCATCTCCTGGGGCTATGGTAGACACAGCAGTCTGGTAAGCCGAATAGCTGTCATATGGGAATACGTAGGTTGGATCCATCCACGCCTTATTGGCCGGAGCCCATAGAGTGTCTATTCTGTTTTGAACAGCTGTCGGATTGGTAGTAAGGGCTGCAGCCATGAAAGCAACCAGACCAACTGTGGCAATGGCCACTGTAATCCAACTGAGAATCATGCAAACCCTCGCACCCCGCCACATTATAATGAAGGTTGTTATCAGTCCAATGCAGCCGAGGAAGAAGACAACTAATGTGCTATAGGATATACCACCTAATTCGAAGTCGCTTAGCAATCTGCCCCAGTAGAGCATGCCGTTGTTTTGGGAGAGTATTCCTTGGTTCCAGAACATTGGTGCAATACCATAGTTAATGTACCAGATCGTACATGAGCCACTCCAAGATATCCCTACTAGAGTTAGACACCATGAGGAGAATAACCCTAGGGAAGGATGGAGTGCCCGGCTAAGGTATAGATATTCTCCACCGCTCCGAGGCATGCTTACTGAGAAGAGCCAGTATTCAGCCTGAATCGGGAACAACATGAACACTGTCAAAACTGCAAAGGGCATGTCCGCCCCCGGACCTACGGTAATAGGTCCCCAGATGATGTAAAGCATGGCATAAAGAATTCCTGGGTTCATGAATGCGTACATCAGTGCATCCCAAGCACTGATAACTCTGGTAAGCCCTGAAGCTTTTCTGATGAAGACTTCCTTCTCTTCACCCATCGGAATTACTTCCTTTCCCTGAATTTTTGGCTTAAAGGTAGCCATTATGTAGTATATAATAGTTTTGATTTACTAGAAGACAGAAGAGGGGGGGTTTTTCGTGGGTTTGTGGGTTTTGGCAAAAAGGACGTTAGATTTTTAAGAATCTTTTAGGCATTAGTAGAAAACAAAAGGTGAAGAGGTGGCTTTTGTGTCTGAATTGACGCCGGAGGTCTTGGTAGCTCCAAGCAGGTATGTGCAATGTCGTGATGCTATCAAGGAAATTGGTCATCACGTAAAACTGTTAGGTAAAAATGCTCTTGTGATTGGTGGCACAACGGCCCTATCACTTACCAAAGACACGATATCTAGAAGTTTAGAAAAGAATGGAGTAAGCATAGTACATTTAGAAGGCGGAGTGAAAGAATGTACTCAAGCTACTATTGATAGGATGGTCGCAATAGGAGCGGAGAACAAGGCAGAAGTTATCATTGGCGTCGGAGGCGGTAAAGTGGCCGATACATCCAAAGCTGTCGCCGCCAAGATGAAGATAGCCGCTGTGACTGTTCCCACACAGGTGGCTACGAACGCTGATGCAAGCGGACTTTCGGTAGTTTACACAGAAAAACATGAATTTGTGGAGTACTTGTTCCATCCGAAGAATCCAGATCTTGTGCTTGTCGACACAGCGATCATTGGCAAAGCTCCCAGCAAGTTCATCAGATGGGGGATGGGGGATGCTTTAGCGTGTATGTTTGAGGGTGAAGCTTGTGCAGCCGAGCGCACCGCAAAAAACATACCTGGTGGACGAACGACAGAAGCCGCGGTACAACTAACGCGACTATGCTTTGACAACCTCATGACATACGGACTCCAGGCTGCAAGGGATGCAGACAAAGGAATAATCACCCCAGCTGTTGAAAAGATAATCAGCTCGGTCAAACTGCTGAGCGCAATCGGTTTTGAGAGCTCAGGATTGGCAGCAGCCCATGCAATTCACAATGGAATGACGATTCTCCCAGGATTGAAGGCAGAACATGGACAACTTGTGGCGTTCTGCGTTATGGGTCAACTGATTCTAGAAGGCAGACCGTCTCATGAGATAGCCGAAATAGGCAGTTGGGTACACTCGATAGGGCTTCCAATAACGCTTGAGGATCTTGGATTAGCAGGTGTTAAAGAAAACGATCTTTTGAAGGCAGCTGAAAAAGCATGTGATCCCCACGATACTATGGGAAATATGCCTTTGATAATAACCCCTGAAATGGTACGGGACGCTATAATAGCTACAGACTCGTGGGGAACAGAGTACAAGGTAAGGTGCGAGTAGCTAAAACACCATCCTCACTTCGTTCTTTTTTTATGTTCATGGTTAGATTGAGATGGTCCAAGATTCAATTACCAAGAAATCATTTGGACGCAACACAATTCATCTCCAGTATTTTGGATAGAGTCTTCTTACAGAGAAAGAGATAGAATCTAATCAAGGAGAAAAGAAAAAATGAATAGGAAGGGGGGTTTTATTCCGCTTAGAGCCATGCAGCCAATCATGCTTTCTTCTCTACAGTAGAAAGTACTTCTTCAAAGACGTCTAAGGCTTTGTCTGTGTCCTCGTCGCTGACCGCCAGTGGTGGCTTCAGTTTGATTACGTTTCCAACACCACCTACAGCAGATATCCCAAACAATACGCCCTTTTCGAGACAACCAACAAAAACGTCCAGTGTCTCCTCGGGTGCTGGTTTCTTGGTGCGCTTGTCCTTGACTAATTCTACCCCTGGGAATAGACCAGGGCCTCTTACCTCACCCATCATCTTATGATTTGGCAGCATTTCATTGAGACGCTTTGTTATTCTCTTACCTTGTCGTGCAGCCTTCTCGGGAAGTTTCTCTTCGACCACTATGTCGATCGCAGCTACTGCAGCCGCAGCCAGTACCGGACCACCACCCATAGTGAAGATGTGCCATTGACCTGTGTGAAAGACTTCGTCTTTTACTAGATCGGATCTAACAGACGTCCCTGAGACTGGCAAGCCTCCACCTAAAGCTTTGCCAGTTGTCATAATATCAGGAGAGAAGTTGAAGTAATCAGCACCCCAGAATTTTCCAAGACGCCCCATACCGGTTTGTACTTCGTCAGATATTAGTAAGACACCATAGTCATCGCATGCCTCACGGATTATTTTGAAGTAAGTATCTTCTGGAGGGGTCATGTGACCACCGTTTCCCTGAACAGTTTCAATTATGAATGCAGCCACACCGTCCTTGGATGATCCCCATTTGAAATGGTGCTCCAATATCCTTGCACATTCGAAGTCACACCCTGGATACTTCTGGCCAAAGTAACAGCGATAGCAGTAGGCATTTGGAATCTGCGACATCCCAGGATATCGGACAAAACCCTCCCTATGTGGAGCTTGTCCTAATAGGCCCATCAGACCAAGAGTACCTCCGTGGTAGGCGTGATATACTGAAACTACTTCACGTCTTCCTGTAACCTTCATAGCTGTCTTCAGCGCCGTTTCATTGGCCTCAGAACCGCCACATGAGAAGTAGGTCATTATGTTGTTCTTCAATTTTCCAGGAGCGACGCTGGCAAGCTTCTCACCCAGCACAGCTCTTGGTTCGTTTGTGAACATCGTCAGAGTGTGTTGGAGCTTCTCTAGCTCTTCCTTAACAGCAGCTATCACCTTTGGATGGCTATGTCCTACACCCAGAACACCGGCTGTCTGTGATAGGAAGTCCAAGTATTCCTTTCCCGTAGAATCCCAGAATTTTGCTCCTTTGGCTCTTTCTATTACGATGTCTGAGAATCCCCAGCCATGCATAACATATTTTTTGCTTTTTTCTACCACTCCCATCTTTTTCCTCACCTATTTTCTCTTGTTTATTGTAAAAAAGCAATTATTTTTGGTAGTATATAAGATTTTGGAGCAAAAAGAAAGATTGGTTTTGAGAGGACTTTGACCTACAACATGGTTTTTTGCATACTTTCGGCATTTCCCGATTCCAATTTATCAAAAAAACATATATACCATATTCATGAAAATAGTACGAACCCGACTAAAACATAAATGGATTATTTAAAAGGAGGAAAAAAGGAGGAAATCTCATGTACGGAGGATACTGGGGTAAAATACTTAGAGTAGATTTAACCAAAGAAAAAATCACTCATCAGACATTGACAGATGAAATGGCTAAGAACTACATAGGCGGCGTAGGTCTCGCGACTAGAATACTGTACGATGAGGTCCCTAAGGGTGCAGATCCGCTTGGTCCCGATAATGTCTTCGTTTTCGCGGTAGGGCCTTACCAAGGCGGCAGTGCAATTCTTGGTAGCGGACGATTTGCTGCGTGCGCAAAATCCCCATTAACTCATATATGGGGAGAATCCCTAGCTGGGGGCTACAATGCGGAAGAATTCAAGATGTGTGGATATGACGCCTTAGTGGTTACGGGCAAAGCTGCCAAACCAGTTTACCTATGGATCCATGATGGAGAGACTGAGATTAGGGATGCTTCTCATCTTTGGGGAAAAACAGACGCATTTGAGGCAGAAGATGCACTAAAGAAGGAGCTGGGAGATAAGAAGATACAAGTAGCCCCAATAGGGCCAGCTGCAGAAAACCTAGTGCGATATGCAGGTCTTATCTGCAACTACGGACACGGATGTGCTGGCAGAATGGGCATGGGCGCTGTCATGGGTTCTAAGAAACTCAAAGCGATCGCGCTTCGAGGAACCAAGAAAGTACAGATTGGAAAACCAGACGAGCTAAAAGCCCTGAAGAAAGAACTCTTACCAACAATCAAGGATGCAGGATTCACTGCAGACAACCGTGATCTTGGTCAGGTAATGGCAATAATACCCCGTGAAGAGAACGGTCTAATGCCAATGAAGAACTTCAAACAGTATGCATGGGCCGAGGGGGCTCTGAAAATTGGCGTGACTCGAGACAAAGGCGAGTTCAACAAGGTACTAAAGCCAAAACCGGATGCTTGTTCTAACTGTGTAATGGGTTGCCATAGACGAGTTACCATAAAGGAACCCGAGAAATACGCAATGGATAGTTACGGACCTGAATACGAGACTAATGCCATGATAGGAGCGGACTGTCTGATTGATAATTTGCTGGCACTAAATAGAGCCAACGAGTTATGTAACCGATACAGTCTAGATACTATAGAGGTAGGCGCAATAGTTGCCTTTGCGATGGAAGCTTATGAAATGGGAAAGATCACGAAGGAAGATCTGGGCGGACTAGAACTGAAATGGGGCGACGGAGATGCATTGATAGCCATGATAGAGATGATTACTAAACGGCAAGGAAAAGTATCAAGATTGCTAGGTGAAGGTCTAAGACCAGCGGGAAAACAGTTGGGCTGTCCTCAGATAGCCCTAGAAGTTAATGGTGCATGTGTACCAGCACATGATCCACGAGCATTTATGTCAATGGCCGTTGAAACTGCAACATCAACGAGAGGAGCTTGCCACCTGCACGGATTCCCAGAGGCCATAGAGTTAGGGGTTACCTTCCCTGAAGCAGGTCCCGAGTTAAGCGAAGAACTGGATCGATTTGACACTAAATATAAGGGATTAGCAGCCGCAAAATTCCAAGACCGTCAGGCAATAAATAACTCAACGGTGTTCTGCTTCTTCTATGAATTCTCTGGAGTCGACTTCACTTGGACCACAAAGCTATTGAACGCAGTTACAGGTTGGAATTTGACACCTCAGGAGCTCTTGAAGACAGGTGAGAGAATCATAAACCTGCAAAGGATGTTTAATATAAAACATGGCCTCACCAAAGCCAATGATACTCTGCCAGACAGAATACTTAAGGAGCCTCACATGGGCGGCGGTTTGCATGAGCCCCTTGAGCCAAGGTTCGAAGTGATGATGGATGAATATTATAAAGTCAAAGACTGGCCAAATGGTATACCAAGTGAGGCCAAGCTAAAGGAACTAGGACTAGGATTTGCCATTAAGGATCGTCTATAAAATTCTCATCTTCCCTTTTTTTCTTGAAATCCGGATGCTTTTGAAGAACAGTATCTAAAGCTATTTCCATAATTGATTAAACTAGCCTAGATCTGACTGGTTTGGAGAGTCAGCTTTTATCCTGCAGCAATCAATGGGAAGAATGCCACCCTATCCCCGTCTTTTACTTCAGTGTCGAGACGTTGTAGGAAATCGATTTGCTTACCATTCAGTACAATTCGTATGCTTGCACGTGGCCGCTCTTTGGTCCCCATAACCTTCTTTTTGAAACCCTTTCCTTCCAATTCATCGATCTTCTCAATAACCTCGCGTATCGTATGTTTCCGCGAATTTTCCAGGTCTATCTCCAACTCTTTCTTTCCCATGAATTCTCTCATATTTGCATAAAATTTCGCTTTAACTTTTATGGTCATCATTGTGTTCCTCTTTCTGCTTTGAAGAGTCTTATTCTCATGAGAATAACCAAAAAAGAAATATATAAATATAACGTCGTTATATTGACCGTACTAAATGCCTCCTGTCTTAGAGCGTAACGGTACCCCACACACATCACATAAGCCTTGGTTTTTCAGGCAATTAAATTCCTACATACTGTTGAGAAGGTCAGCATACTGGAATGAAATCTGAGATCAGCTTTCGAAGTCTGGCAATACTCCATTTCTGCGATTTTCAAGCCATTTTTTGGTTCCAATTTTCCTTCTTATGGCAAGTTGTCCAATTCTAAAGATTGCTTCTTGAGGTCCTTTTGGATTATTTGGATCGAAATGCTTATTCAGCGTCTCGCATGGAAACTCTTGGCATGCGCCACAATGTTCCACGTTTTTTTCCGATGCACATCTAGAGATTTCACAATCACCCCAAAAAGGTTTTCCAGCTGATTCTAAACAACCGATGCATTTAGTTTCCTTCTTCCCTTGATACCAGGGACATGCGTCACATATCAATCCGCATGATGTAGGAATTTTGTACACATTAACCATGTTCTACGCGCACCCATACATTCTGTGAAGGATTTGGCAAATTTGTTGGACATTATTACGAGGTTAATCGCCGCTTCATGGCTTTAAGCCTTGCCTGAATGAGTTGATTTGTAAGTTGAGGATCCGCCCTGCCTCGAGTTCTACTCATTACTTGACCAACTAGATAATTTATGGCAGTGTCATCCTTCAGTGCATCTTGCACAGCCTTGGGAAACTCAGCAAAAACCTCATCTATTATTGTTTTGATTTCTTCTTTGTCACTGATTCTTGTCAATCCCCTTTCGCTCACAATCCCATTTGGATGCTTTCCGGTCCTCACCATCTCCTGTAAAACGTTTTTTGCAATCTTTCCACTAATAATCCCATCATCTATTAGCTTTAACAAGTCAACTAAATCATTTGGTGTGATCCTGGATTCATTGATCTCTATTCCAAGCTCATTGATGTTTCTGAGTAGATCTCCCATAACCCAATTGCTGATCTGTTTTGGATTTGGGTAAAGCTTTACGCTCTCCTCGAAAAAATCTGCAAGTTGTTTACTTCCTGTCAGAACTTCTGCATCGTGTTTAGGCAACTTATAATCTTTCACAAACCGAGTTTGTCTTGCATCAGGTAACTCAGGCATTTGCTCCTTGGCTTGTTGGATCATCTCCTCTGTAATGTCTATCGGTACTAGATCCGGCTCAGGAAAATATCGATAGTCTTGCTCTGTTTCTTTCGTGCGCAGCGTTGTTGTGATTCTGCGGGCTTCATCCCAGTGACGTGTTTCTTGCGTTACAGCTACACCTCGTTTAAGCAGTTGTTTCTGCCTGAGTATTTCATATTGAATGGCACGCCTTACTTCCTTAAAGGAAGAAATATTCTTGATTTCAACACGCTTTCCTCCCGCTAAGGATATATTGGTATCACATCGCATTGCACCAGGCAGACTACCGTCAGATATGCCTAAATGTTCAATGATTGATCGCAATTTGCGTAGGAATACTTGCGCTTCCCCGGGAGACCGCATATCGGGCTCGGTAACTATCTCTAGGAGGGCCATACCTGCGCGATTATAATCTATTAAGGCATAAGGAGATGTTTCAATAGAGCCAAGATAAACAATGCGGGCAGGATCTTCTTCCAAGTGCATACGTCGTATTCTGATCTTTTTGGATTTTCCATCTAATTGTATTGTTACGTACCCATTTTCAGCAAGAGGAACACCACCGACCCTATCGTATTGGCTTATCTGAAAATTCTTTGGCATATCTGGGTAATAGTAATTCTTCCTGAAGAAAAGTAAGGTATCCAAGATTTCTCCGTTTAGGGCTAATGCAGCCATAATCGCGTATTTTATGACATCCTTGTTTACAACAGGAAGAGAACCCGGAAGTCCCAAACATGTAGGACATACCATGGTGTTGGGATCTTTCCCATGATAATCGGCAGAGCAATTACAGAAGAGTTTAGTCTTAAGAGCCGTAAGCTGAATGTGACATTCAAGGCCGATTATTACGGTTTTTTGGATTTGATCAAGCTTGTCTGCCTTCATTTTGATTTACACTCTTCTTTATTCGTGTCTTTATCTTCTATTTTCCCAGAACAGGTTTAGCTTTTTTCTTCATACCATTTTTTTCAAAAATATGAGCAACTCTAAGTATCGTATCCTCTTTTAAGAAATCTCCCATTATTTGCATACCAATTGGCAGGCTGTTATGATACCCACATGGTATAGAGACTGCAGGAATCCCTGCCAGGTTTATGGCTGCTGTATCCATGTCTGCCATATACATTTGAAGAGGGTCTACGGTTCGCTCGCCTAGCTTAAATGCCAGTACTGGAGATGTTGGACCAATCAGTATATCAAACTTGTTAAACGCACGTTGAAAATCTCGCTTTATCAATGTACGGATTTTAAGAGCTTTTAGATAGTATAAATCAAAATAACCCGCTGTTAGGGCATATGTCCCCAAGATAATTCGCCGCGTGACTTCTTGTCCAAACCCCCCACGTCTGCTTTCCGAGAACACTTTATTCCAGTCTCCTGCTACGGCTGCCCTATATCCATATCTTATACCATCATATCTTGCCAAATTAGAGCTTGCCTCAGACATTGCAATAATAAAGTATGTGGGAATCGAATATCTTATGTGGGTCAGGGAGACTTCTTCATAGATTGCTCCCAAGTTTTCTAGAGTGTGTATTCCATTCCATACATTCTTAGCTACTACCTCATCAGTACCCTCACCAAAAAATTCCTTCAATACACCTATCTGGAGGCCCTTGATATCACCCTCCAGGAGATTCAAATAATCTCTGGATTTGGCAATGAGTGTTGTACTGTCTTTAGGGTCGTGACCAGCTATTACTCCTAGCAAAAGGGCGCAGTCCTCCACGTCCTTAGTCAAAGGACCGATCTGCTCCAGACTGCAGGCGAATGCAATTAGGCCATAGCGGCTAACCAA
The DNA here is from genome assembly GCA_048939565.1 of Promethearchaeota archaeon. Classification (GTDB taxonomy): domain Archaea; phylum Asgardarchaeota; class Odinarchaeia; order Odinarchaeales; family JBHLKK01; genus JBHLKK01. The sequence goes on along the minus strand of JBHLPJ010000004.1, from coordinate 598 downwards.
ACCATACGTCGTTTTCAATCCAACAACGCCGCATAAGCTCGCTGGCTGCCTAATGCTTTTGGCTGCACGTTTAGCTACGTACAGTTTCCACCAGTATCGCTCCCTAGAGCGAGAATCGTCTCATCGGCAGCTACCGAGGCAGCGCTTCCACCAGATGATCCGCCGGGAACTCTTGAAAGATCGTACGGATTATATGTGGGGCCAAAATAGCTGTATTCAGTGGACGAGCCCTTTGCTAATCCTAACATAAGTGAGGATTTATCGCAAACTCGTCCATGTTTGTCTTCCCTACGATCACACCGTCCTGTTGTTTGAGATGGCCAATCACAGTTGCGTCATATGGAGGGATATATTTTTCTAACATGTGAGAAGCACATGTCGTCCGGACTCCCAGAGTACATATGTTGTCTTTTACAGCTATTGGAATGCCAGCTATAGTCCCTACGGGTTCATTTCGTCTGATCCTCTTATCGACCTCTTTGGCTTTCTTGACTGCGTTTTCTTTCGTTAAGGTTACGTATGCATTAATCTTGTCTTCAACTTCGTCTACTCTATCGAAAACAGCCAGAGTTAGTTCTTCTGCGGATATCTCTTGACT
>JBHLPJ010000176.1:0-2688 GCA_048939565.1 Promethearchaeota archaeon | reverse complement strand
TAAATTTAGTCTCTTGATAATGTTTCTATGGGAGGAGTATTCATGGATGAGAAAACTGTTAACATTGATGATTCTTGGGTTCTCTCTCGCGCAGGATATTTCAGTAGTAGCTTCTCCAATTTTCTGTCAAAACTGTCTCTTAAGTTACCTTTAGCCGAAAAGAAACTCGCGGAAATGCAACTCAAAATATCGGAAAAAGAAAGAAGAAAACTGGAGAAAGCTTCTAAGATTCTTGGATTTGAATCGTTAGGGGAGCTGGATGTCTTGGATGACCTAGGTGTCCCCTCGTGGGTTAAACCCTTCACATCATGGGTTAAGCCGTTTGTTTCAAAAATCATCGATAAAGTGAAGCGTGAAATCCCTTCTAAATTGAGGGAACTAGCCGGAGACCTATTTGGGACTGGAATTTTCTCCCTAAGCAGCGCTCTGTACGATGTAGCTAAGGAACGGGGAATTACGCATGAGGGCGTGCTACACCTTATTAGAATGCTTCCTGAGTTCGAGGCTTTGATGTATTTCTTGAATGTTCGAAAGTTTTATCGTGATCATTGTGCCCATCAGTTGCGAGTTGCTGTTTTGGGAGATTTTCTCCTCGACCTAGAGTCCGATTCTGGGACTCTAGAAGGTTTAATCAGAGACAAACTCGGATTGTCCTCGGACGAAGTACGTACCGCATGGTGGTTCACCGGTCTTCTGCACGACACTGGCTATCCTTTATCTAAACTCTGCACAGCAATTAATTGGTCGTTGCTCAATGAGATCTTGCGTTGTTACCCCTCGCTCGATATTAAGATTGCCCCGATGTTTGTTGGTCTCGGAGGTAGTGAACTGAAAAACCGAGAATATCTCTCTATTCTGGTTCAAGGATTACCCAGTCACTGGCAAGAACGTATAAAAAAGGGTTTGGGCGTATCCGAACCGCCGGTCAACACACTCCTGTTCGAAGCAGACCATCATATCGACAAGGAGTATCAACCAGAAAGCTTGCACATGGATCATGGCGTAGTTGGTGCAGTTAATCTTTTGAGAACTATTGGAACGCCAGAGAGACTTCGAAAAGACCTTCCAGAAGACAGACCATTCATTGAGGCCGCCAAGGCTATTTCTGTTCATGATTTTAAGGATGACCTGAAAGAAGTTCCTTTCGAAAACTTTCCTCTGGCCTTCTTACTAATCTTGGCTGATGAGCTTCAGGAATGGTCGAGACCCATACCTGCACCGATAAAGGATACCTACTTTACAACAAGCTTAGAGAAAGTCACGCTACTTGATGCTATATCTTACGGAAAATCAGGTGAACTTTGGGATATCCCATATGAGAACGCTCAGGCTAAGAAAATCCTGAATTTCAATTTTGATAGGCTCTGTATGGACAAAATGAGCGCGCTAAAAGTATTAAATTGCACAGAACAATACCCAGAATCGGAGATTCAGCTGAGAGATGTGAAGCATGAAAAGGATCTCAAGGAAGAGAAATTTAACATTCCAATAAAGACAAGATAAACAGTAGATATTTTACGTATCTAGAATCTATTCTTTTAGGCACCAAAGAGTCGCTTCTCTCATTAAATCCCAATCTGATCCTTGATCATCAAATTCATCAGCAAATACTACTCCATCACGGTCACTATCCTCTTCAATTTCGGGATGTGTGCCAATGAGGAATACTCTGCCCAGGCCATAATCAAATGCTATCATTGCAGACTGATTTCCTGTGTCATAATTCCCCAGAATTGTCATATTGGCAACTATGTTCGGTATTAACATGGGACCCCAGTAATAAAGCATCCATACTGAATCGGATGTGGATTGTGTTATGGGATGTGATGGATTTAGAATATTAATTTTGCACATAGTGTAGTTAGGAAAAGGAGCAATCTCGTTGTTTGGTCCTTCAGCTGTTCCTGGGAATATTCCTAAAGGAGTAATAGGAAGTTGTTCTCCCTGCCAGATGACTTCTTCAGCTGTAAAGTAGGCCCCACCACAAATCCCAATGTAGCTTCCACCATTATTGATGAAATATCTTATATTGTCCATGCCAACGGGAGTAATATCTTGGGCATATTGATACATACTGCCTCCAGGGATACACAGGATATCAAAGCTGTCGAGGCCCTGCATGTTGATATGGTCCGCATTCACCAAAACAACTGCGTAATCCATCCATAGGAACATATTTCTGGCTGCTTGAACGGACTCCTCCCAGGTACCTTCGTCCGAATATAATGCTACAACGGCTTTTTCATCAGATGAATTTCCATCATAAATCGTGTTAACGAGAATTATGGTAATCGAAAATGAAAGAAGAACACATAACAAAACCAATGGCCATTTAATTGATTCTTTCATTCGCTTTACTTCTTCCTTCGTTTTTTATGGGAGATTCAGCGGGGGAGGGATTTGAACCCACGAAGCCCTCCGCGATATTCCATACCTCTATGGTACGGGATCCTAAGTTCTGCCACTAAGACGTGGTCCGCAAAGTCCATTAATTAGTACTGCCTTTCTACGTTTAAATCTTAACCAAAATCTAGGTCAGGGAGCCAATGAGGTGGTGAATATGATATCATCCGTAACTTCAACCCTGATAACGCTCCCTTTATATCTCTTCATGGGCTAGGATATACCGTCTTTATCTTTGAAAACCCATTTTTGTCAAAAATGAATTAATACCATACACTCTACGAA
>JBHLPJ010000050.1:0-8592 GCA_048939565.1 Promethearchaeota archaeon | reverse complement strand
GCTCTTGGCGGTCTTTTTTAGGTATGGAGTCGACTTCATCCAGTGTCACTATTAGATTTAAGTTACGACGATCTAACAATTCGGTAAGAATTTGAAGTAATTCTCCGCTGGAGAAACCTCTTTTTGGGATGTGAGGATTGATGGTACGTACTATACTCACGAGTGTCAAAAAGCTGGTTTTTTTACGTCTGCAGTTTACATGTACATATTTTAGGTTTATACCCCTGTGCTGTGCAACTTTCTCCATCCAGTGACCAAACAGCTTAGAAATGGCTGTTTTTCCGCTTCCAACACTTCCGACTATAATGGCCTTCTGACTTACAGTTCCCGGTTGTTCTATGACTACTTTGAAAAATCGGGTTAATTCTTTAAGCTTTTCTTCTCTATGCGGCAAGTAGTCTGGGACATAATTAACCGAAAGTTTTGTTTCATCCTTAAATACCGTTGGTCTTCTAAGCTCCTCTTCAATCAGGTCTATAGACATTTGTATCCCATAAAAAGAAAAGTAACGGAACTTTATAAGCAGAAGGAGAGGTAGGGATAAGTGAAATATAACTTGAACTGAAAATCAGATTGTACAAGAGAAAAAGTCTGAATCTGATGTTTTTCTAAAACAATAATGGAGAAAAACTGAAAAAGGTAAACGTCAACAGAATAAGTAGAGCAGTGAAGAGTCTGAACCTCATGAGCCATAAGCTATGATTAAGATCTTGAGTACTGAGCTCGTCTAATTTGTTGTTTGTTAAACATTAACTACAAGGTAATACCAATGCAGGATTTATGTGTTGCATGGCCCTGCAAATTGGATAAATTGAGAAAAATCCAAGAAAACATAGCAAAAAAGATAACGCTTCAAGATGATCTGAATTACCCCTTGGAAATCGTCACAGGAGTCGATCTTGCCTTTTCAGGGGAGATGGCTATTGCTGCAGCTATTTCGTTGGACTACAATACTCTTCAGAATATAGAAGAAAAGGTCATTCAAGAGAAGATCTTGTTTCCCTATATCCCCACCTATTTGAGTTTTAGAGAGGGGGGAATTGCTGCCCGCGTTGTTGAAATGCTAAAGGAACCTCCGGATGTATTATTTTTAGACAGTCACGGCATGGCCCATCCACGGTTTTGTGGTTGTGCAACTCACATCGGGGTTTTGCTTAACGTTCCAACAATAGGTATCGCAAAGAGCAAACTCTGTGGCGAGGTTACCAAGATTCCAAAAAAGACAGGGGAATGGTCATATCTAAAATACAAAAAGCGTAATGTAGGCGCTGTTTTACTATCAAAGGATGGATGCAGACCAATATACATTTCTCCAGGAAACAAAATAACACTAAAAACTTCGTTGAAAATCACCAAGCATTTTTTGCGTGGCTATAAGCTACCAGAGCCCATAAGACAGGCGCACCTACTGGCAAATAAGAGACTAAAAACCATACAACTGAGAAGACCTAAGGATGAAAAAGATACCCGCTAGGATTCTGTTGGTAAATCGGTGTGGCGCGGGGGACGGGAATATCTCCAGTTAGGAAGACCCAAATGGTTTCGAACCCGTGCGATCCAGAAAGGATCACAGGCTCTCCTGCATACAATAAGTCTCAAGGCCTGCGCCGTAGTGCGGATAGTTGTCCGCTTGGCTACCCCCGCACAAACACTCAATTTTTTATGGGTTAAAATATGATATTTTTCTATATTTAAATGGATGGAGAAGGCAACCAAAAAAGAGGATTGTGAAGCAGATATCCCACAGAGGGACGACTAGATAGTCTTTCCTGAATCTTTTCAAAAAAGGAATAAGAATGAAGATCTTTGATGATTTTTACCAGGGATGTCCGATGTCTGGCCACATTTGTTAACACCACTGGTCTGTCTACAGCTTACTATAAAAAGTCAGCTAAATGATAAAATATAGAAAATAATATTTAGTAAATGGTAAATACGTTTAATAGTAAGAATCCGTATTGGGGGAGATAGTCGAAAGTATTCGCATTCACTTTAGATCCCAGATTTCCTTTGGATGGGCCCATTGACCACTTCCCACATATAACTCTATAATGGGCATAAGCCGACTTATCATTGTTGCCTGATGTTCTACATAAAGTCTCATACTGCGTGTACCCGGAAGTTTGGCAATCTGAACCGCTAGTGTTTTATACGCAGCCATTACTCTTCCAGGTAATGCGCTAAATGAGACTATCCCCTCTATATCTCCTCTCACTCTAAGCATGTATGTTAGGGGAAGGAATTGAAGTATGTGTTCGATTCTTACGATTGCTTCCTGATTATCACTATCAAAGAATAATAACAGTGTTTCGGGCAAACCACACAATTGGGGAAGAAATGCCAGTTTAGGCAGGAAAAATTTCTGATCACGCAAACGTCCTAGGCGATTTCTTAAATCGCTTCTTGATATTTCTGCATTCTTTGCTAGTTCTCCTACGCCCCTCATCAATCCCTTTTCACGATAGAGAAGCTCAAGTATTTTGAGATCTGTATCATCAAATTGCTTCGCTTCGGACTTATAGCTTAATTCTATTACTTTGTGAGGGTAGCTATTTTGGATATCCTGAAATGGAACACTAAATTTCTGTTTTAGTTCGTTCCAAGGTATATTCCAAGCTTTTTCCTCAGCGTTGTAGTGCCCGAAATACATCATCTGAATGTCTCTTTCGGAGAAGATTTTGGTATAATCTTGAATCATTCCGTTTTCTCTTAAGATCCTTAGAAACCTATCCAAAATATAATCTGTTCCTGTTGGCAGCGTATAAAAGGCTAGGAAGTCCGTACTTCTCCCCCCTCCCAAAACGTGAATCTTCCGTAAGTATGGCTGTATTAGTCTCTCTCTTACTTCTTTTTGATATTCATCTGTGGGTTTTAGCAGGACTCCAATGTGTTCAAGATTTATTTGTGACCAGTTAAGAAGAGCTTGGATTCTTAGCCAGATTTGCTGCTCCAGTCTCTTGAAAATACGACGAGTCATTGATTCTGATCTCGAAATTGACTTTGATAGTTTTGTGAAGCTGATTTGGGGGTTTTGTTTTAGTACCTCCAGGAATTCGATATCTATCTGCTTTAGAGGAGTAAACGCTTCTTTCTGAACATAATCAAAAAAATAGATATATTCTCCTGTTTTGAAGTCTTTTCTATATTTGGTTGCTTCTTCTAGCAACTCTAGAAGAGTTCTTATACCTCTGCCTGATGTTGCCTTGTCATATTCAAGAAAGTCGTAAGTAGGCCAGTATCTGACGTCTCCCACAAATTTCTGAGGGGCAACCTTTTCCCATTGTTTAAACCATTCTTCCTTATTTGGCAGTAACTTGTATGCTACAAATATGGCTATGTCAATAGCCTCTTCAATAGGCAGAAGTATTTCTGGAATGAAGGCACGCATCGTCTCTCGGATTAGTATACCTTCGAGAAGAGGCGAATTAAGAAACTCTCTTGATAGTCTAACCACGTTATTTCTTATGACTGTTCCAAAATTCCTGGATTGCATTGATGTGGAGAATGGATCAGTAATAACTACTTTAGGGACTGAGTGTAGTAATTTGAGCCGAAGTTTTTTCTTTATTTCCTTTACATAATATTCAATTTTTTCCTGCAGCATTTTGGGGGGAACTCTTCATTTTTTATTATTCTCTATTTAAAATCTCAATTGATTAGTTCCACTTAAAAACGTGTTCTTGTATTGCTGAGGAACCGGGGATTTTTCTATTTTTTGTCAAATACTTACTAACGGTGTTGACAAATGTGGCCATCAATTGGAAGTCCTTGGTAAAAAGATCAAAGACTGTATTTGCCTATTATATTCTTTTTTCAGAACAAGTAGTCTTACCAATTGGTATATCCAGCACAGAGGAGTTCTAACACCCTAATGATCAGTCCAAGATGTATGTAAAAACAAGAAAAGGATTAAGCTGTTTTGAGGTATTTCTTTATTGTTTCAGGGTCAATTCGCTTTAGTTCTCCTTCAGGCAACGCCGATAGCAAGTTCCAAGCCAAATCCAACGTATCGAATATAGAACGTTCTTCATGTTCGCTTTGATTGATGAAACGCCTTTCAAATTCATCTGCAAACGTGAGATATTGCCTATCCCTGTCTGTCAGAGCTTCCTCGCCAACAACAGCCACTAAGTCTCGCAGATCAGAGCCTGTTGAGTAAGCATAGTATAGTTGATCGGATACCTCTCGATGGTCATCTCTGGTCATGCCCTCGCCAATTCCTTCTTTCATTAATCTTGATAGACTTGGACGGGGATCTATGGGGGGATAAATTCCTTTTCTATGAAGACCTCTGTCGACTATTAATTGCCCTTCAGTAATATACCCTGTAAGATCTGGTATGGGATGAGTTATGTCATCGTGGGGCATTGAAAGGATTGGCATTTGTGTTATTGTACCTCTTCGACCTTTGATTCTGCCTGCACGTTCGTAGATGGCGGCTAAATCAGTATACATGTAGCCAGGATATCCGCGGCGTCCTGGCACCTCTTCACGGGCTGCAGAGATCTCTCTTAGAGCTTCAGCATAGTTGGTCATGTCTGTTAATATTACAAGCAAGTGTAGGCCTTGTTCATAGGCAAGGTATTCGGCTGCAGTTAGAGACATTCTTGGGGTAATTATCCGCTCAATAGCGGGATCATCTGCCAAGTTTATGAACATAGTTAGTCTTTCAAGAGCTCCTGTCTTTTCAAAGTTGGCTTTGAAATACTGGGCCTCTTCGGCTGTAATGCCCATCGCGCAGAATACTATAGCGAATTCTTCTTCCTTCCCCAATACTTTGGCTTGTCGCGCTATTTGAGCTGCAATTCGATTATGAGGAAGGCCATTTCCACTGAAGATTGGCAATTTCTGTCCTCTACTTAGGCTATTCATTCCATCTATTACAGAAATTCCAGTTTGAATATATTCTCTGGGATATTCTCGAGCATAAGGATTGATAGGAAATCCGTTTATGTCCCAATAGTCCTCGGGAATGATGGGCGGACCGCCATCAAGCGGCTGACCGCTGCCACTGAAAATTCGTCCGAGTATATCTACAGAGACCGGAAGTTTTAGAGTTTCACTCGTGAAACGAACATTTGTTGTTTCGGTATCCAGTCCTCGAGTTCCTTCGAAAACCTGAACTACAACCCTACCTTTCGCTGTCTCCAAAACCGTCCCAGTTCGGCTCTCTCCGTCTGGAGTAACTATTCTGACTAGCTCAGCATATCCGACATTATCAATTCCTTCAACGATTAACAGGGGACCAGAAACCTCGACCACGGTCTGATAAGTACGAGCAGTGTATGGTTTTGCTTCCGGGAATTCTGGACCTGCACGTTCTTTGGCCATGATTTTTACCCTCAGCGGTGTTTTGATGCACTGTAAATTAAACTTTAATAAATACTTTTTCCTTCATCCCAAAACTTACAATGGTAAGTTCTATTCACATATTGGTTATGCTTGACAGGTCAGAGAAAAGTCCGAGCTCGCACAAATGGAGATAATAGAAAGATTACTCGAAGTTACAGCGTAGTTTATATCGTTTCGTTATGGAGGAACTAATGGGACTATATTGAATAGAAATACCTACTTTCTAGGCATGATGCTCATCACTCTTATGCTAGCGATGAGTTTTGCACACCCGGCCTATGGGAATCCAGGAAACGTGGAAATCCACGGGATATCGATAAAAACTCCTTGTGAAATAGGTGAAACGCTGACATTAACCTCATCTTATACTTTGGAATATGATCCACCTCAAGAAACGGGATATGCTATTTTCTCAATTCACACACTCGATTCTTTCGTTGCAGAAAAGATATTCACCGAACCTGGTGTAACACAGCTTAGATCAGCAAATTTCAAGATAGACCCACAATCTTGGGACCCCGGGGCAGATGGGCAGACAGGTGTGGGTAATGTAACCTTGGTTGTTGAGGAAGAAAATAATACTTTAGTAGAAAATGCAGTTGTGACCTTTTCGGTCAAGAGGGCAGGGATTAATTGTACATGCGTCAATATTACTTCTAATCATGTTTCAGATCATGAAGAGATTGATGTTGTTTTTGAATTCTTCAATGAGCACGATAGAGCACTAGTCATTCCCAACCTAGTTGTTCAGATTCAGGGTTATTCAGATGACGAACATATAATTAATAACACATATTTTACGGATAACAATGGAAAAATTCCTATTACGTTTTACGAAACAGACTGGTCAAGTAGTAATTATACATTTTATTTTGATGTATCCGAGACCAGTGATTATGAGTCTGCAACACTTGAATACCAAGTTTACGTGAACAACTCAAGTGAATTCAATGCTACATTAACTCCAGCAAGCGTATATGCATATGTAGAGTATGATCCTACATCTTCTTTAATGAACGTTTATGATAGTGCAAACAATTCTTATACAGATATAAGTTGGAAAACTAGTTTTTCTGGCGGTATGCTATACGATAACGGGAGTGGAGCATATCAGGGGATGGTCTCAGCACCTAGCGAAAAAGGAACATACCCAGTTATTCTTTGTGCGGAAAAACCAAATTTGACAGATTACTTGCTACTCTTCTTATCTGTTATGGGGCGCCCAACTAATACAATTCTCTCTCTAAATGGAAATGTAACCCAAGGAGAACCTGCTACAATAAACATAATGGTAATTGACGCTATTTCAGACCACATAGTAGAGGATACCTTGGCTGTGGAGATTTATGCATTCTGGAATGAAGAGTGGCATGATGTTGGAAACATACAGGTCGTGAACGGTAGCGCTTCCTTTGAATGGTTTGTATCTGAAGACGTTCCTATAGGTTCTATAAAGCTAAAGGCCGTTCTGCAGGAATCTAGTACGTACCTTTCATCATTCAGCGAAGTTAACGTCGAGATTATTGATGCAGCAGCATCCCCCAATATTGGTAATTCTATATGGTTTCTATTGCCCATCATATCGATGAGTCCTCTAGTTGTACTATTGATTAGAAAAAAGCGAAAAAATGGTTCAAGTGGTGTGGAAATCCGTTAGAATCAGAGCTCTCTTATGATATTTTCTGTAGGAAGTAGGTCATTATCGAAAAGTTTTGGAAGAGAATTTTTAACTCCTTTTTCCGAGAAACATTGACAAAACAGGCAACGGCGCTAGCCCGTAAGCAGGATGACACAAAACTGCCCGAGCATGATGATTGCGAAGATTATCGCAAAAACCGATACTATGGTGAAGAGAGGAGATAGTTTGGCTGCTAAAGATAAAACGATCGGTGCAGTTACGATGAAGATTGAAAAGATGAACGAAAAAGATATCATATCGTTACAAAAGGGAGTCACCAACAATTCTGCAAGCCAAATAACCATTATTATAAGAATCAGAATAACCCATATGAGTTCCAAATCTATCACCAACTAGTGAAGTCGATATGGATTGCGTTTTCAACTAGACTGATAGTAAGAAAGTGATTTCCAGATTCGGCAACGGGTTCTAAGACGATTTCCAGAGAATAAGCCCTTTCAATTATGTGCCAATTTTCGATATAAAACTTGTAAAAGACACTTCGGTTTTCACCCCAGATTACCAAGTCATTGGGCAGATATACGGAGCGAATATATAGCTCTCCGGTTGCTGAGACGTTTGCTATCCCACTGTCAACAGCATCCACGACAATGTTTATCGCTACCATTTTGTGAGAATCAGAAACTACATAAATCGCCTTTTGAGCTATAGGTACACCTAGGGATAAGGTAAGTGAAAGGGTAATTATTATTGCTAATGCCTTTTCGAGAGTTAATTCCAAATCAATCACGTCTTTGGAAGGATTTTGGGGCAGATACTATTTGGTCCTCCCCCCTGCACCTGTTAATCCTTAAAGCGGGGTATTTAAGGGCTGCTTGAAATAACTAATTAAAGACCAAAAATGACAAAAGCAGTATTGTTCATGAGTGGGAAAGGTGGGGTAGGAAGAAAACAGATATTGATAAATACCGCGTACCACGCAAGAACGCTTGAGAAAAAGGTACTCATTGTTAGTTTCGATAATAATAGACAGTTACGATTGCCTACCGCGAATAAAGAACGTTTGCTGTGTATCCAGATATCTGATGATTTAAAACGAGAAAAAGTCAGAAACATATTAAGACTATGTCGAGATAATTCCGATTTTATGTTCATAACCGGCAATATTATGTCGATTTTCAGATTCGTAGAAGACATCGACAGCATATTGTTGATCACTACCCCATACAAGGCATCAATTGAAAACAGTCTTGTAGTATCAAATCTCATAAGAAATAGATTTGGAGATTCAATTTACTCGATAATTAATAAAGCAGGTGAATGTCCAGACTACGAATACAACCACAAAGCGATAGCACAGTACCTTAACACAGTCATTCTCGGAGTAGTTCCTTATGACGAGGCGATTATCAAAGCAGAGCAGCTGGATGCCTTTTATGTAGAATGTTCAGAATCTAGCCCTGCAGCTCTTGCAACTATGAGAATTGCCAATAAAATCATTAGCGAGGACTACCAAAAGCGTGTATTCCTAGAAGACGGTCAAAGTATTTTGCACGAGAGCTAAAGCGGTGTATATAAGCTGCGGTGAAATACATCAATAT
>JBHLPJ010000175.1:0-2749 GCA_048939565.1 Promethearchaeota archaeon | reverse complement strand
GGACAGCAATTGCTGGTGACACAAGAACAACTAGAAAGAGAAAGGTCGGAATAAAACCACCAACAAATCCTGTTAGTAAAACATATAGTATGCTTTTCAGAGAGGTATGCCTGTCGTCTAGCATTTCATATACCACACCCGGTCCAATTCCAAGAAGCACATTTCCAACCAGTGGGATTAAAGGGAACTCTCCAGAAAAAAAGGCTCCATATATTCCTACAATTAATCCGGTTATGAATCCCCCTTCTAATCCCATTAGCATCCCCGCCAAAGCAGGAGGTATCATACCCGGAGTCAATTGAACATTCGCGGTAATCTCTAGATAGAACGATCTTAGGACGATTCCCAATGCTCCCAATGTTCCGCTTAAAGCTGCCTTGTAAGTTGCCTGCAATGCACTGATCTCCTGGATGGATTTTTTGAGGCTACGGGGTTTTGATTCATAATCTGGCTTTCTCTCAAGCCCCTTTTCAAATAAACCTTATCTTTGTGTTTGGGGATTAGGTTATGGTTCAGGATTTGTGGATTTATTCAATATTTATTTTTTGACATCTAAAAGCCGAGAATGGTTTTGCTACCAAAATCGGTCAGACTAGGAAAGACGCAATCACTGATATTGCTATAACCAAAGCTCCAATGACACCGATAAGAAGAAACTTCTTGCTGGAGCCAAATATAATTGGAATAGGTCCAATCAGGATGACTCCCCCGACCTCGGTCTTTCCTCTCCCTTTGAGAGATGAAAAAACAGCCAACATAATAATTGCTATCCCGATTATTACAATGATGGCCCCAATCATCACTAAATTCAAATCCATAGACAGCCCTCAGAGAACAGCCAGCGCTTTTCGAAACTACCATCTGCTCTTAAAGCTAATAAGATTTCTTATGAAGGAATCCTTCAGTATTAGAATATTTATGAAGGATGTGGCTAATCAACAGAGAGTATTCGTTGCGAATTATATAACTATGCTTAAAAGTATGTAAGTTAAATTAAGCCATAATTTGAGAATAGATTAATTTAAAAAGATAGAATGATTAAAAGATATTAGGAAACAATGGAGTCAAGAACCCACGACTTAGGTCATGGGTTTGCGATGGTGGTTTCCTTGCGAAAGGATGTGAATCATTGTTGGATGATAGAATCGCAAAAAGTGTAAAAGTTCTTGCTCGTATTCGAGATTACTTCATGGAGGCTATCGATAAGTATGGTACGATGATTACGCAGGCCTCAAAAGACATCAATGAGAGTCTCAAGCGTATAAGGAAAGATTTAGAAACCCTTGAACTAGGTAAGCTCCCCGCCAGTGAAACCACAACTTCAACAGCAGTATTAACTACTGTACTGGCGAAAAGGGGAGAGGTAATGTCGCCTCAAGAGCTTTGGTCATCATTACAAACCGGTCCAGGTATTGCGCCCGCTGGAGCTCCTCCTTCAGAACAACCCTTAGCAACCCCCCCGTCAGCTCCACCTTCAGGACCTCCTTCTGGTCCCCCATCAGCTTCACCTTCTGGTCCTCCATCCGCGCCGCCAGCAGCTTCAGTCCCACCCTCAGCACCACAACCAGCAACGCCCCCGGTTGCAGCTCCACCTTCCATAAGTCCCGGAGAAATGATGGTTGCAGCAGTGGCAGAAGAAGGAACTGGTGTCGGCGGTTTGAAATCTGAAATGCTAAAGGAACTCAAAAAATTGAAGACTCTGATGAGTGGCGGAAGAGCATAGACTGTTCCTAATTCTTTCAGGGAGTTTCCATACTTTCGACATGGTTATGGGTTGGTTCACACGCAACACCGCTTAAAGGTACGTAACCTAAGAACCCCTCTAGCTTAATTCTTCCTAAAAATGAAAAGGCAAAGAATCGCTTGGAAAAGAGATAAATTATGAAGACTCTAACCTATAACTCTCTGCACCATGAGGTATGTAGAAAACATCTCCTTTCTTTATGATTATGCTGTGGAAGTATTGCGCAAGTATCAGAAAAGCTTTGATGGGGCCATCATCACTTCCGTTATACTGGAATCTTACCTCCCAACAGATGTTGCTACCACTGATCTTAACTTCAGATAGTGTTTTCTCATCAAGAATAGGGGTTTTCTGCTGACCTGCCATGTCGAAGACAAGCTTGATGAATCGCTTGACTTTTGAGGAATCCTTTAGAATTGGCACATGTAACACACTCCTGATACGATGTATCCGTTATCAATATAGAATATATAAAGAGCTTTTTTCATAAATGTTTTGGTGAGAGAGCATTTGACTTCTAGATTCAATGGTGGTTTGAGAAACTCTTTCGATTTCTTTTGGATCCAATACGTAATTAGATAGCAAAGATCTTGATTTAGATTAGGTTTTCCATACCTACCTTTCAGAGATTAAGTTCTCTTCTACTATGCTCCAGCAGAATAGGCAATGTATGTGCAAGCAATCATATAACCAACAGAATTTTATTGAGAAAATCACAGTAGAGTTATAAATTTCTTGTGAATGTCTCAGTAAGAATAAGCATTTTGTTGCGAATAACTGAATACTCTATCAAAAGGTTTTTATACAATATAAATATATGATTATGTAGCCAAGCTACAAAATAAAGGTATTGGTCATAATGGTTGGACTACGAAAGAATGATGAAAGAATCATTAAGGCGATATACGTATTTAACGAGAAGGGAAACTGCCTAGCGAAGTATACAACACTACCCGAAGGGAAAGCAAGTCTAGCCATTATGAACATATTACAGGATTCCATTAA
>JBHLPJ010000049.1:0-8710 GCA_048939565.1 Promethearchaeota archaeon | reverse complement strand
TTTTGAAAATCAGCTGCTGCAACTGCTTTCTCACTATCTACTATAATCTTTGGAAGAGTCGGATCCTCGTTCTTTTTAATCTGCTCAATTGTTTTGTCCAATTCCTGATAGATTATCGAGAAGACACCAGTTATTGCTAATACACTTATCACATCAGCGTTGAAAAGAGCCATTTCTACCGGGTCCAAAAATTCTCTACGGGCTCCTATCATCGCATCAGCAGGTATGATGATGTAACCCATTCCTTTCGCTTCAATATCTTCAACTGCCTTCTTTCCGGGACCATCTGAAATCACAACCGTCGGTATCTTTGCTGCAGTCAGTAATTCTCTTATCCTTCTAGGACCTGGAAGCGCCGCGTTAGGACTGGTAACAAGCACCAACCTAGGTTCAAATTCTAGGAGTTTCTTAGTAACTTCTTCAGCCTGCTCAGGAAGGAGCTTTGAACCAGAACCCACTATTCTTATATCTATATCCTCTCGCTCTGCTCGCTCATCAAACAAGAACTCCAGCAAGGGTGCAGCTCCAATGTTTCCAACCTTAATAACGCCAATTCTTAACAATACTTCTCTCCTCGCTACAAACTTTCCTTACAGATAATCCACTCCTAAATAGTCCCAGATATAAATTACTTACTGTTTTTCTCAATTCTTCCAAACCCGGTGAACATTAATATTAAACCTCAAAAGATAGAGTCATCACGTGGTTCAAACCTCAAAATAAACTGGAGGACTATTTATGAGTAAGATAAATGGTGTTGAAATAATTGATACGTATGCTGAAGCATTTCCCATGTGGGTAGGACGCGTTCTCATAACAGCTATCAGCCGGGACTGGGCAATGATTGCAGCAAAGACGACTACAGGATTTGGCACAAGTTTGATAATGTGCCCTGCTGAAGCGGCCATTGATGTTGAGCTATCCGCATCAGATACACCAAACAAGAGACCAGGAGTATCAGTAATTATTGGAGCGTCATCCAAAAAGAAACTCGCTTCCCAGCTCCTAGCAAGGGTCTCTCAATGTGTTCTAACATGTCCGACTACCGCGGTCTTCAATGCACTAGAGACTTCTGAGATCACTTTTGACATAGGCAAAAAAATCAGTTTCTTTGGTGATGGGTATCAAACAGAAGACGATATCAATGATCGTCATGTGTGGGTTATTCCAACTATGGAAGGAGACTTCATAATCGAGGAAAACTTTGGAGGGCGGAAAGGAGTAGCCGGAGGTAACTTCCTGATTCTTGGTGAAAGACTAGAAACAACACTAAAAGCAACAGAAGAAGCTGTCAAAGCAATAAATGCTGTAGAAAATGTTTTTCTACCCTTCCCGGGAGGAATATGCAGAAGTGGTTCGAAAGTTGGTTCCAAATATAAGTTCCTAGGGGCTTCGACCAATCAAAAATATTGTCCGACCCTTAAGGGAAAAGTCTCAGACTCCGAACTTCCTGAGGATGTAAACTGTGTTTATGAAATAGTCATCAATGGAGTATCTGAAGAAACTGTAGGTGAGGCCATGAAAATGGGCATACAAGCAGCCGTAAAGGTACCTGGCATTAAGAGAATTACGGCGGCCAATTACGGTGGGACACTAGGTCCATATAAGATTCAGCTCCACGAAATATTAGGCCTCTAATCCTTCTTTTTCTATTGAAGATGACGATCCATCCTTTGAAGAATATTTGTTCAGATCATTAGAACATATGTTCTAAGAATCCGTAGGCCGTATTCCCATTTTCTTGATGTGCCATAGAATCTCTCATGAAGAAGCGGTTTAAAGCATCATCCTTTAGTCACACCAAGTGGGCGTAGTCTTGCGACCATTGTTGCGATACCTACATTGTGGGAGATTTTTGCAACCCTGTCAATGTCTTTATATACTCCGGGGGCTTCTTCACTGATAACCCTTTTACTTGCTGCTTGAACGACTATACCGTCCTTTTCAAGTGCGCTCATTACTTCGCTTCCCCAGAATCTCTTTTTAGCCGCCATTCGGCTCATTACTCGTCCTGCCCCATGGGCTGTGGATCCGAAGCTAACATCCATGCCCTTAGCCTTTCCTATTAAAAGATAACTTGCTGTGCCCATACTGCCTGGCAGTAGCACTGGCTGTCCAATTTCCTTGTAATCGGAAGGAATTTCTGGGTGACCTGGAGGAAAAGCTCGTGTGGCCCCCTTCCTGTGGACGTAACATTTAGCACGTTTTCCATTCACTTTATGTTCTTCGATTTTTGCAATATTGTGAGCTACATCATATATTAGGTGCAGACCAAGTTCCTCTGAGTCTCTTTTAAAAATGCTCTCAAATGCCTCTCTAACCCAGTGCGTTATAGCCTGACGATTACACCAAGCAAAGTTCGCCGCACAACTCATAGCTGCATAGTAATCATCTGCCTCTTTGCTGTTGGAAGGAGCACAGGCCAATTCCCTATCTGGAATCGAAATCTTATACTTCCGAATTGCCTGTTCCATAACTCGGAGATAGTCTGAGCAAACTTGGTGTCCGAATCCTCGGGAACCCGTGTGAATCATGACTGTAATTTGCCCTTCATGAGTTATGTTTAAGGCATTAGCGATGGCTGGATTATAGATTTTATCGACGTATTGAACTTCCAGAAAGTGATTTCCGCTTCCCAAGCTGCCTAGTTGAGGTAGACCTCTCTTCTTTGCTCGTGGAGAGACTTTATCTGGGTTAGCTTCTTCCAGATGCCCTTCTGCTTCACAGTGTTTAATATCTTCATCCCAGCCGTAACCGTTTTTCACTCCCCACTCTGCGCCATTAATCAAGACCTGATTGAGGGCGGACTCTGATATTCGTATCTTACCTTCACTGCCAACACCGGTAGGAACCTGTTTAAACAGCTGAGAAACTATTTCATTGATATGGGGTAAGATATCTTCTTTAGATAATTCTGATCTCAATAGACGGACCCCGCAGTTTGAAACAATGACATTGTTTGCCACGAAATTATGTGCTTCTGCTATAGTAAAATCATACACAAACCCGTCGTAGTTTATGACAGAGATATCCTCTATCTCGTCTAGAAGAGTTCCGAATGATTTAAACTCTTCAATTGCTCTTTTTCTGAAATTATCAAAGGAATAGAAAGCCTGTGTAATTCTTTGACCTGCATTTTCATAATAGCACCTTTCGATAAATCTCTTGTTTGCGTCTTTCTCACAAAGCAGCTTCTGAACTTCTTCTAGTTTAAGGCCCTTTTCCTTTAGTTCTTTTACCCTTTTATTAATCATATTTCTCTTGCTAGTGAGTTTTTTCTTGAGCAGTATATATTGGACTGCAATCTCTGCCAATTGGGACCGCTTTCTATTATACTCAAAGCCGACTCTTCTCCATAGTCTCAACAGGTTCTCTTCTTTTGCACTGACCTCGAGTCTCAGTCTTACGACTTCCCCTTCCTTATTTCTAGCTTCCTTTCTTTCTGCTATTTTTGTCACTCTGACGCCAAATTCCTCTAGCAATTGCATTATTTGGATGAGAAATTCCCTACCGGTTTGCTTGTATTCTATGTTCTTGTTTTGAGGAAGTATCGGTGCATCAAATCCTGTTTTTGTGTGTGTTTTTGGCGAAGTCAATTCTGCTCCAAAGAATCCTGCCAAGAACAAACGTTTGATCCACTTGGGTGACCTCATTATCCAGCCTGGGACTAGCACATCTTGATTAGTCTTTTTGCCAATCGGCATACCTGCTCTAATCAGGATTTTTGCGAATTCTTGGGAATAAATATGCAATTCAGCCAAATTTGACTCGAACTCCCATTCTCCATAGGGGGTTTCTATTCTAGAAGTTTTACTTCTTTCGACTATCTTCGAGTGGTATCCTAATCTCTTTATATCCCTCTGCAATACTTCTAAATCGTGTTTCTCACCGTAAGCACATACCCTGTATTTTCCTCTAGAGTACGTTAATGTCCCATCTCCCAGAATATACCCAAAGGCTTTTGTCAGAATTGCTACTTTTTCTTCATCAAACGAATCCTCTATATAGCTGTAATCCTCTTCACGTTTGCATCCTTCAAAATATAGAACAGAGATATTATCTTTCTTGCCCAGCAATCCTGCTTTTTTAAACTCCTTGCCTGTGAATATAGGATGATCTTCAGAACATCTAATCTCAAGCCCTGTTCTCGTCTTTATTCTCAAAATCCTATTATCTGCCTTTCTCTTCATGAAAGCAACTATCGGACGAGGTGCAATTTTTTTGTTAAAAAGACAAGCAAGTCTTTGCTCAGTAATTTTGAAGCTTACATGGTAATTTGATATGTTTCTTATCGTATCCTTTTCAATTAATTCTTCAAAATCTTCTACATTTCTCCAATATCCAAATTCAGACAGTATTTTTGTTCCTTCAGCTAAGCAGTTTATGTCATAACCAACTCCGCCAGGCGAGATCACTCCTTCATCGTAGTCTATAGCGGCAACGCCACCTATGGGAAAGCCGTAACCTTGGTGAGCATCTGGAAGCGCTATTGCATGTTTATATATGCCCTGCAAACAGCCAATATTTGACAATTGTTCTAACGTTAAATCAGTTTTAATCTTATTCATCAACTCTTCATCGGCATACACTACTCCCCGAACTTTCATGCATGCCTTATAAGTCTGAGGAACTTCCCAGACATATTTCTCAATCTTTCGAACAGGAACATCCTTTCGAGTTGGAACGTGTCTTGATGACAAGATACATTACCTCCTCCCCTTTTTTTATGAATATTGAGATTATAATGGAAATTACAACGGATATTTACAGGAGATAAAACTACCTACAGACACAATAAGTAGTGAACTACTGAAGACACTTGCTAGCTACCCTGCATCTCTCAGTATAGAAAATGAGATAACGCTATTTAAGCTTTTCAAAAGATGCTTGTGCGAAATCCCCTATTCATCGTCTGTTATCCAATATAATCGAAGTATATGTCAAAAAATATCGAAATAATTGGATAGGGTTTTTTTACGCTCCCTTATGACAGCCTCTACCAGCTTTACTATTTTCCTATCAGATTCATATTCTACTTCATGAAAAGTTGGGGGTTCAATCCTAAGCAGAGTAGATAAGACACAGCCCAAGGATGTAGGTAATGCAAGCAGATTGTACCCACCCTCAAGGATGAATACAATCTTGCCCCCACATAGATCTAGGGCAACTCTCAAAACTCTCTCTGTCAGTCTTCTATACGTCATTGAATTCAACAACATGTTGCCGATGGGGTCTGCATAGTGTCCGTCAAATCCTGCTGAGACCACGATCAAGTCTGGATTGAAAGCTTTTGCTATTGGCTCAAAAATCTCATCGAATGCATAAAGATAATAATCCTCTGCAATATTAGTAGGCAATGGGATATTTATGTTGTAACCTACACCCTCCCCGCTTCCTAACTCGCTTGTCTTTCCCCTTCCATTAATGGAAAAATCGTATTCGTGAAAAGAAGCTATCATAACATCCGGATCACCATAATAAATCTCAGCTGTTCCGTCGCAATAATGTGAATCCCAATCCAAGACCATAACACGCTTAACCAGTTTTTTGGCTCTAAGGTGATTTATCATTATTGCAGCATTGTTGAGAAAACACAACCCCTCAACTCTACCTATGCCCGCGTGATGCCCAGGAGGTCTAATTAAACCAAAGGCTTGGTCTACCTCATTCCTAGTTACAGCCTCACCGGAGACTACGGCTCCACCAGCTGCCATTTTTGCCACTTCATATGTCTCAACCGTTGCTATGCTGGTAGGACCTACTTCCCCTCCCCCCAATTCAGATAACTCGCGCAAAATCTGAAGCAAATACGGTGTGTGAACCCTCAGAATCTCCTCATCTGATGCCATTCTGGGCTTAAGCTGCAATAGATTAGTTTCCTTCAAAATTCCTGTTCTCTTAAGGTAGTTCATGGTACATCTTAGTCTTTCAGGAGATTCAAAGGATTCAAACCAAGGCCTAAAATGGTCAGGAGTGAATTTGAGATAAGTCTTATCATAAACCAATCCTACTTTCAAAATCCGGCCACACCTCTTTTTCGGGATAGATACAATTTCTTGCACTATTCAATATGCTCACATGAGTTAAAAATAAAATAGGTTGTGAGGAAAAAATACCCAATCGAGGTATTCTCAGAAGTCGTGAGTCTAGTAAAGCCTGCCTTGAAGAATCCCAAGGGTTTTGTCCGTTAATCTAATACTCTCTTCCTTGCCTGCCATTTTCATCATGGCTCTTATAGCATCAATGTTTTCTGGTAGTACTATTGACTCTTGGTGAACACCGAATACCGAGTACAACCATCCGTCTACAATGCTGATCGGATCCTCCCACATTGCCACTTCCGGCAAATCATACCTTGATCTGCCCAGGTCTCTTGTTATTTCTGTAATTCTGTGGGTTGCTGTTACTCCATGAGCGCCACTCACCAGAACTACCCGTTGGGTGTTTTCAAAAGTTTTTACAACTTCTTCTTTTTTGGTTTCCCTATCCAATTCAATCATTACATTGTGCAGATGCATCAAGGTGGTTGGAACCTTGACTGCCATAGTTGCGATTTTTATGTGAGGCAGAACAGTGTTAAGATCGGGACCATGATGACTTGGAACTTTTAAGACAGGCTCGATAGCGTTGATCGGCCCTTTATCTTCCTTAGGATCCGCAGCCCGTCTAACAAGAACGGCCTTAACCTGTTTAATCCCGTACTCTTGATCTATGGCATGAAGTACACGACTTAGGCCAGTTGTGTTGCATGAGACGACTCTTACTGAGTCTTTACCTAATGCCTGATCGTAATTGACCTGGGCACAAAAGCTGACTTCTGCGACGTCTGCTTTCTCTCCTCCCTGAAAAATCATTTTTACTCCTGCTTTTTCATACATGGGTTTGTTCTCTACTCCGATCTTACTGGGTGCTGTATCTACTATGATATCGATCTTTTCGAGTAGGTCATTAATTGTTCCTACAATGGGAAATCCTTCTTCTTTGAATCTACTCTCATTCTCTGGCGGAGTGGCATAGACATCAATTCCTTTTTTTAAAGCAATATAAGCTGCGTAGTCTGGTTTGGTCTTGGCAACACCAATAAGTTTCATGTCATTCTGCTTCAATATACCATCTGCAATGCGTTTTCCAATTGTACCATAACCAGCTATACCCACATTAACTCCCTTATTCATTTTACTCACCCATCCAAATATTCTGCAAGAGTTTTATGGCTATAAAATATTCTTGGGGATAAAAGACTCTTAATTCATTATTAATAAACCTTTGTGTCAGCCCATCTCAACTCACCTGAAGAGGTCCTCCTCCACAGGTCGAATAAGTTCAAGTGCAGATCCTTTTTCCTTCTGATAGCCATAACCTCGGATTATCACAACAGGAATGCCCTCATTCGCTTCCCCCATTAATAGCTCGGCCGCGGATGCTAGTTCATCCGCCATGGCAATCTTGGTAGTTTCAAGGGTATAGTTAAAAAGATCCTTTCTTTCTTTGTAGTCCAGTATTGGTCTTATGCCGGCAACTCCAATTGCCACTCCTATTGCACCTTGACGCAAAGGCCGACCGTGAGTATCAGAGACAATTACTGCAACATCGATCCCAAGCAGATCTCGTAATTCCACTCTTATTTCCTCCGCAGATCGATCGGGATCTGCAGGCAGGAGCGAAGCTACAGTGTTGCCGGGGACATTTGATAAGTCCACTCCAGAATTGGCGCAGACAAATCCATGGTGGGTTTCTGTGATCAAATGTTTTCGACTCATACGAACTACGGACTTTGAAGCATTGAGTATGACTTCAATTTTTCTGGGGTCTTTCTCCATGGTTGTTGCTATGCTTTTGGCAAATTGTGAGGGCGTAACATCTCCCAGGTTAATTGTATTACCCTCTGCTCTAGAAACGATCTTCTGAGCAATGACCAAGATATCTCCGCTTCTAAGCTCAAAATCTTGGTCCCTTGAAGCACGCACAATCAATTTTCCTATTTTGTCTCCCTCTTTGACAATAGGAATTCCTTTTAGACCTACAACTTGGATCATTTTCTACGCCTCAAAATCTTTTCTACTTTTCTTCTATCCTCTTCTGTATTCACATTGTAGAAGGAATCAAGTTTTGAATCAAATTTCTTAATAGCTAATGTGGAAACATAAAGCACCTTCAGTCCCTCAGTAATACCCCTCATTTCGAATCTTCCCATATTCATCATCTTTTCAGCTAAGTCTAGCGTTGAATTACTCCGATAAATTGCGCAAAGTGGTTCGATATAACCGTTAGGCCAGCGGGGAATTATCGCATCATATCCCAGTCTAATCGAGTAGAGTAGCTCAATAACCGAGGATTTGATCAATGGAGTATCACATGGGAGCAGAAAAACGTAATCACTTTTGATTTGCTTAAATGCCGTTATTGCTCCAAATAGCGGACTATACTCCTGATGCGCATTATCGATAATAATTCTAATATCACTCAGAGCGTTCAGATACGTCTCACTTTGTTCTTTGGTACCAAAGATGACGAAAATATCGGTCGTAAGCTCTTTACATGCATCTATTATATACGAGATCATGGGTTTTCCTAGAATCCTGATTAGACCCTTCTCTTTGCCTAGTCTTCTGGCCCTCCCACCTGCTAGAATTGCAACAAATAATCCCATTAAAACTTCTCCCTTTTCTCAAAAGATTTACCCGATTTTGCAGACTTATAAGCTTTTTAT
>JBHLPJ010000174.1:0-2757 GCA_048939565.1 Promethearchaeota archaeon | reverse complement strand
ATAATATATACTACGTGAAGAGGTTCTGCCAGTTTTGGTTTCAGAGTTTTGAATTGTAGTATCTTCTACTATCAAGTATCCATAATAGGTGTTAAGTTATAGACTTCTTTCATAGAATAGGTATTTTTTCACTACATTGAATCCGATTTTTTCGTAGAGTTTTTTGGCCTCTGTAAGGTTAAAGTCATCTACATCCAGCAAAGCCTTGGTCATGCCCTTTGCTTTGGCCATTTCCAAGATATGTAGCATAAGCCTAGTTCCGATACCTTTTCTTCTAAAGGGTTTTAGCACTCCCATTACGTTTACGAAGCCAACTTTGATGTTCTTCTCAATGTTGTATTCTTCATCAATGCCCAAACCAACAAAGCCCACCATTTCCTGGTTCATCTCTGCAAAAAAGAATTCTTGTTCTTTATAGCGTGGATTTTCTGTCAAATAATGGCGTGCTTCTTCGATTGTCAATGCACGATAATTAAAGTGATCTTGAAACGACTCATTGTAGAGCCAATTGAACATTTCTATATCTTCCTCAACGTTTTTTTGAAGGGGTGTAATGTTGACATCGAGGTTTTCTCCAATATTGGATGGAATGATCCCCAAATCCATCTCCATATCGCTCTCCGTGCGGACAGTCTCGAAGTTGTTTGCCTCCAAAAGCTGTATTCGATCACTTCTTTGATGATCACTCCAAGATTGTACTGACTTCATTCCACGTTTCTTGAGTTCACTTATAGCTAATTCTAGAAGTTTCTCTTCGATTCCGCGTCCGCGATATTTCGGGACCACACAGAGAGTATGAATGAAACCTTTTTTCTCTTTTCTCAACTTATCAACATGAGCGTGCACTATCCCTACTGGTTTTTCATTGATCGAAGCGATAAATCGTCCTTCAAAGTCATAATTCGGGCGTTTTTCCTCCAAAAGCATTTCATCTACGGTAGTGTCCCTCCACCAGACTTCAAATTCCTTATAGGCTGCGTTTAATACCTCTACCCAGTCTGGCTCATCAACATCTCTTGCGAATTGCCGAATATCTATTTGTTCTCCCAGTTCATGTCTAGCATTATCTTTCACAGGGATATCATCCTCTTCAGAATCAATTATCGATATGGTACTAGGAGCGATAGCTAAATTAAGTATTACTATTTTGTATTAATCTTTTTTCCCTTGGGCACCGATCCATCCATATTCTTCTGATAGATCCAAAGCAAAAAGCCTGCACGGGGCTCCTTTCGTTCCCCGATCTTATGATAGCCTAGTTTTTCATAGAAGTGGTGGTTCCGAGTATGCCACTCGGGCGTATCCAAAACCCACCGCTTGGCGGGAAAGGAATCATGAATGTATTCCATTACCTTCGTACCAGTGCCATAATTCTGATAATCCGGATCCAGGAAGATTGTACCCAAGATATTCGATCCCTTTTCCGGGCAATCTTGAAACACGATGAACGCACCGATCAAGGTGTTGCCGAGTATGATCTTGTAGCAGCTTCTTCCGGGACCCATGAACTGCCGAAAGAAGTCTCCCGTGTTGTACCCTTCAGGACCTCCTTCGGGCTTGCCTTGAAACCGCTGTGTATCATCATCAAAGCTCCGAGTCATCACAGCAGTCAGGGCTGGAATATCGGCCTCGGTCGCTTCGACATAACGCAGCTGACCCATATCTGCCTTTTTCATTCTTTATATCAACTCCTACTTCACATGATAGATTCAGTGAAGGAATCCTCTACTTCGTTATCGGATAGTACAGATCCAGAACCATATCTGAACCGGCATCAGGATTGTGAGGTTTCTCAAGACCAGGGTGGCCCCGATACCGGTACCCGTTCGCCTTTGCCCATTCTCCTAAACGATGCCAGGATTCTAAGATCCCATGTTCTTTAAAGAAGTCGGATTCCAGTTCCTCTTTCAACACGCACGTCGTCACAGCATAGTCGCCGCCTTCAATCTCTTTCACCTTAACCACATCATCCGACTCGATGTCGTCCCCAACCCGAATCCAAAATTCGTAACCGTATTCACGTTTTCCGGGTTCCGGCGGAGGATTATTAAAGCCAAAGACAGGGTGCTTTTCCAAGTCTCCCAGCAAACTCTTCGTCTCCGCCCAACTTCGCATCTTCGCCCAGGCCTTCAACTCTGGGGTGATGCTAATAACGCGTAGGCTCGCCACCCGCATCGGAGCAAGCCGCACGATACTCACTTCTTTGTTTCGCATAATATTCACATCCTTTCAGTACATTCTGTTAATCCAAGTTATTCCAGTGTAGATGCTGGTTCTTTCACTCTCTTCTCTATTTCATCTCTCACTTCTCTCAAGACCTCCATTGGCTTACCAGAGGCATCTGCCAATTCCCATTCTTCTGTCTTTTCAGGCGGTGCAGCTGGGCACTGGTCTATGCAACCCATCGTGACTATTCTGTGAGACTTGCTAATCATCTCAAAAGTAAGTAGTTTTGGTTTTTGTTTTGATATATCTATGCCTCTTTCAGACATTGCCTCGATGGCCTCAGGGTCTATACGCTCAGTTTCTTTCAAACCTGCACTTATTGCAGTATAGTCTGGATCCTTATTCAGAAAATTGAAAAAACCTTCCACAATCTGGCTTGTAGCAGCATTCTTGATGCAGACACACAGAATATGTTTTACCATAACAGGTGATTGTGGTGCAACTATTAAAAGAGTAAGGTTTCTGAACAAAGGATTATGGGTGAGAAGTCTGGCACTTTAGCTTTTAGCCGAGTATGCTCTTTCTTTACCT
>JBHLPJ010000173.1:0-2761 GCA_048939565.1 Promethearchaeota archaeon | reverse complement strand
AAGGCTAAGATACATAAAATCTTTAGGAGGAATATTCGGAAATGTCTGTTGGTGAAATATCTGAGAAAGACTTGTTGATAATCATAGGGGCGTTGAGAGAAGTTGAGCAGATTATTCGCCGACCGAGATGCCAAACTGAGCACCGTATAAAGATACTAAGAGGGGAATGCAAGCATTCTGAAGGTTTCAAAAGCTACCCCCTGACCCCTGGTGAATTGCCGGAAAGGCTGGACGAGCTGTACCAAATATTACTTAGGGTGTATGGTGACGTCAGGCATACTGGAGAGGGTCAAATCAACATAAAGGAGTGAACTGAACCGGCAAATACTTAACTAATGCTTCTTTTTCGTTCCGATTCTTTTGCCGTAGGTAGGTAAAGGTACAGGCCTCACTATGTTTCTTGGCGCAGGGGGAGGTCTGCTGATGATGTTTGCTATAACTGAAAGGTTAGCTTACCTAAGACGGCAAGCTCTGCTGCAGTCCGCCTAATCATTTCTCTGATAGAATGAGCTTACTAATTGGTCTCCATTATGCTTGGATCTTATGCATCATCGCTGGTACCATTCATTGCTTTCGAATTGGGCTTCATAAGCACAGATCTCCATGCAAACATAGCCATTCCATGCGTATTTACAGTCTTGCTGAACTCCTTCATCGTTGGGCATCTATCTTCTTGCCTTCCTGAACGTCTTGAATCAATCTCCGACGAATACACAATCGAAATCTTAAACCCTAGCGATCCATCAAACTTAGAAAGCGGTCCAAGAATGGTGACAAGACTGATAAATCAAGTCAAGGCATAGATTAGGGTGAATAACTCACAATACTTGTTACAGCTATTATTATGATCGCTTTTGCTTCTGGGAAGGTGAGATGAGTGGACTTCAAAGATAAGGGATTTTCAACTAAATCCGTTCATTCTGGCGAGAAACTAGATCCTGTAACCGGGGCCGTCTCCACGCCTATCTATGAGACATCCGTTTTTGGTTTCTCCAATACCGAAAAGCTCATTGATGTAATGAGCAAAAGAGCAGAAGGATACGTATATACTAGATTCGACAACCCAACTCTAAGGGCTGTTGAGAGGAAAATGGCAGAACTCGAAGGTGGCGGAGATGCGACGGTTTTTTCATCAGGTATGGCGGCCATAGCCAGCACGGTATTAACTCTAGCTTCTTCAGGTGATCATATTGTTTCTACCAGAGACTTGTATGGGGGAACTCTCAAGCTCTTCACCAATATTCTTCCAAGATTCGGCATAGATGTTAGCTTGGTGGAGACCAAAGACTTTAATGAATTAGAATCGGCCATCGAAGAGAATACCAGAATTATCTACGCTGAAACTCTTACCAATCCAACGCTGAAATACCTGGATTTATCTAAGATCGCCGAGCTGAGCAAGAAAAACGAAATAACCGCTGTGGTCGACAATACTTTTGCTTCTCCCTATAACTTGAGACCCATGGAGTTTGGCATTGACATTGTTATCCACAGCGCCACAAAATACCTAGGAGGACACAATGACCTGACAGCTGGAATAGTAGTTGGTTCGGAAGACTTTACTCAAAAGCTGAAAGAGATGCGAAAACATTTGGGTGGAAC
Organism: Promethearchaeota archaeon; assembly: GCA_048939565.1. Classification (GTDB taxonomy): domain Archaea; phylum Asgardarchaeota; class Odinarchaeia; order Odinarchaeales; family JBHLKK01; genus JBHLKK01. The sequence continues at coordinate 1,159 of JBHLPJ010000173.1, read as the reverse complement.
CCTCGACCCGATGGCTGGCTGGTTGCTGTTGAGGGGGCTTAAAACTCTTGGTTTGCGAATGGAAAGGCACAATCAAAGTGGTATGCAGGTGGCAAAATACCTTGAAAAACATCCTAAGGTGAGGAAAGTAAATTACCCAGGACTACCAAGCCATCCCGACCATTCAGTTGCCGTGCGGCAGATGAAGGGTTTTGGCGGGGTCGTTAGTTTTGAGATTGATGGGGATTTTGAAAAGACAATGAAATTTGTTGAGAACCTAGAATTATGTCTGCTGGCTCCTAGCTTGGGGGGAGCCGAAACATTGGCTACTCAGCCCGTTACCTCTTCTCACTATTCTGTTGACGAGGAGAGTCGAATGAGGGCAGGGATTACCAATCAGCTTGTACGTCTAGCGTTGGGAATTGAAGATCCAAAAGATATTATCTCTGATTTAGAGCAAGCCTTTGACAAAGTATAGCCTATGCTCAGCTTCAGAATCATCTGTCGCTGCCAAGATTCCTTTGAAGACAGTAAGGCAAGAATTTGTCTGAACGAAAAAAACTTAAGTCTGTACTATTATCTTTGAGGTTGGGGATAAACATGAAAATAGATCCGGTGCAAATCCTTAAAGAGCTTGTAAGACTCCCCACATTTCAAGTCGAATCAGACAAAATCGCTGAAGGTATGAAAGAATGTTCTGGATTTTTGTCAAAACATCTTGAGGACCTTGGCTTTAAAGTCGCAGTAGACGAGTTATATTCTGTAACCGCAGAGAGAACATTTGATGGAAAGGGAACATTTCTCGTAAACACTCATTTTGACACGGTTCCCCCCCCTCATGAATGGAAGGATGCATTGACTCCCAAGATTGAAGGCAAAAGACTATACGCTGTAGGTTCTTCGGACGCCAAGGGGGGCATAGCTTCAACGCTTTCTGCTTTGTACGAATTGGAGGACTGTAGGTTTGAAAAACTGATAATACAGTTCGTCAATTATGAAGATAACTCTGTGGAGTATCAAGGAGAAAGAAGGCTAGGGATGCCATACTTCCTCTCAAAACATCCCGACTTCAGAGCAGACTACGGGATGAATATCGAACCTACTGTGGAGGATGAGCGATTTTCAATCAGCGTTGGATGCACTGGTAGAGTTCGATTTGGAATCAAGACCATAGGAAAGG
>JBHLPJ010000048.1:0-8783 GCA_048939565.1 Promethearchaeota archaeon | reverse complement strand
CATTAAGGATGTTAAGAATATCAGTGCTTGTGCTGTTATCAAGTTCGCCTATTGTTTTATCATCCAGCTTGGTTTCGAGTTCTCCGACGATTAGGTCAAGCGTATCCTCTTCTGTCTTATGGGACAACTATTAGTCCTCCCCGCGCTCAATTATGTAAGGCATGTTTCCACCGGTATTATTTCATACTTATATATGTATGAATTTACTAAAAAATGTTTCCACCTTTAAGCCTTTAAGGAATGTTTCTAATGTTTTTATGTAAAAAAAGATACAATAAGAGGAGATATTATGAAAATAGGAATTATGAGGCTAGGTCATAGGACAACCCATGATAGACGAACAACTTCTCATGTTTTCCTGGTAGCCAGAGCATTTGGTGCTGATTTTGGAGTTTTGAGCGGAGACAGAGATGAAAATCTGATCAATTCCATTAGAAAAGTTGTAATGGATTGGGGTGGAGACTTCGATATCAGATATGAAAGAAAATGGGAGAGGGTTCTGAAAGAGTGGAAAGGCAAGATCATACATCTGACAATGTATGGTACACCACTTCGTGAGAAGATTAATGAGATTCGAACTTGCGGGGAGGACCTGATAATTATTGTGGGATCATCAAAGGTTCCAGATAGAGTCTATCACCTTGTTGATTGGAACATATCGGTAACAAGCCAACCTCATTCGGAGATTGCCAGCCTATCATGTTTTCTTGACCATTATTTCGAAGGAAGAGAACTAGATAGGATCTTTGAAAATGCAAGATTTAAGATAATTCCAACAAAAAAAGGAAAGAGAATTGTAAGAAATACTTAAGAACTACTTCCAGCCCCATCATAACGATTTATTCTGACTTTTTCTTTCTTTCCTTTATAACAATCAAATCTCCTAATGTGAGTTTACTTGGTTTGTGTATGCCTGTTTTTGGACCTTCGACAACCGTTGGGGATGACTCATGTAGATTCACTTCTAGAGCGATTTCTAGTTTTTTGATGACTTTTTCTGTAGGTCTATATTTCCCTGTTTCTATCTTGCGTATTGAGGAGGCCTTCTCTTTTATCATTTTGCCCAAATCTTCTTGCTTCCAGCCACGATTTTCTCTTGCAGTCTTAACTCGGATCGAAAAATCCTCAGCCAATTCAAATTCAGTCTCGTTTTTTGCAGGCCTGAGAGTTCTGGTTCCGGTAGAAAGCTTTGATTTCGTAACTATTGCTTTCTTTTGCCTAGGACCAGCGGAGGGGGGTTTTATTGGGCTACCAAACTTTGCGCAATTTGCACATACAACAAGTCTAGCCTCCTCAACCAACACATATTTGGGGATTTGGATGATTTGCCCGCATATCTCGCAGTGCAAAGATTTTCCCTCTCGATACTGGACTACAATATATTATTCCTGGCTCTTATTTTTAATTCTTGCTAATCCTTTAAAATGAAAATCACAAAGGCGCAATGATTAATAGTCTGATCTTTCATACTTATGATAGGGTCGACAAACAGGGACCGCAGCAAAGCTTAATATTGGTGTTCTACAATCCATTAATAAAACCCTTGGAGGATGGCTCTTGACGGACTCCACAGAATCAAAAAAGGATTACGAAGAAACCTATCTGGTTACATATACAAGGCATCTCGAAAGGAAAGTCAGGTCTCTTGAGACCGAAAAACAACTTCTAGATGCTGAAAGAGTTCGGTTGGAACGAGAAGTACATTCAATAAAGGTAGAATTAGATCGGATGAGACAACCTCCTCTGATTGCTGCAACTGTGGTCGATGTTTTAAGCGACGGTCGAGCAGCAGTCAAAAGCTCTGCGGGTCCTCAGTTCATAGTTCACGTTACTACAGGCGTCTCCAAGGATAAGCTATCTGCCGGAGTTCGTGTTGCATTAAATCAGAGAACCTTCTCACTTGTAGAGATTCTTCCGCCTACAAGGGACCCATTGGTCAAAGGTATGGAGGTGGAGGAATCACCAGAAGTAGCTTATAACGATATTGGTGGTCTACAAGATCAAATTCGGGAGGTTCGTGAGGCGGTTGAGCTTCCACTTCTTCACCCCGAACTTTTCGACAAAATTGGGATAGAAGCCCCCAAGGGAGTTTTGCTATGTGGTCTTCCTGGTACAGGAAAAACCCTTGTTGCTAGAGCTGTTGCTCACGAGACCAAAACCGCCTTCATCAGGATTATTGGCTCGGAATTAGTTCAGAAATTCATTGGTGAAGGAGCAAGGTTGGTTCGGGAAGTATTCAACATGGCCCGAGAGAAATCTCAAGCAATTGTGTTTATTGATGAATTGGATGCGATAGGCAGCAGAAGACTAGATATTGCAACAAGTGGCGACAGGGAAGTTCAAAGGACGCTTATGCAGCTACTAAGTGTGTTGGATGGATTTGATTCCAGAGGTGATGTCCGTATAATTGCGGCAACAAACAGGCCTGACATACTTGATCCAGCTTTACTCCGTCCTGGAAGATTTGACCGCATAATTGAATTCCCAATGCCCAGTCGAGAAGCAAGAAAAGAGATTTTCGGTATTCATACTAAGAGAATGAGTTTATCTACTATTGATTTTGAAAAGTTAATCAATATGACGGATGGATCAACCGGAGCAGATATTAAGGCGATATGTACCGAAGCAGGTATGTTTGCAATACGTCAATTGAAAAGCGAAGTGAACCAAGATGATTTCGAGAAAGCTGTGGAGAAAATTCTCGGGGGGCCCGATGATCAAAGAGAACATCACGAAATATATGGCTAGCAAGAAAATCCTTTTGTGAGTCATTATGCCTGAGAAGTGCGATTTATCTGCCCTGAGAACAGTACGAGGAGTTGCAAATTATCAATTTGGTCCAAAAATAGGACGGTTTCTTTTTCCAAAAGATTTGACTATTACAAAATCACCAAGGACCAGGCGCATAAGACACATATACGTAGAAAATGAATTAGTGGCAACGCTTCGCCCGACGGATGGATATCTGGCCCTTACCTTGGCTGGCGCAAGAAGAATAAAGAAGTGTGCACCAAAACCCAGATTCAGAGTAGTAATTAGGTCTGATGTAGCAAAGTTTATTTCAGAGGGGAGAAATGTATTTGCAAAACATGTAGTTGAGGCCGACCCCGAAATCAGACCTGCGGCAGAAGTAGTCGTTGTAGACGAAAAAGACGAAATTCTAGCTGTCGGTAAAGCTTTGCTTAACGGTGAAGAGATGATTGCATTTGAGCGGGGAGTTGCTGTCAAAGTTAGAAAGGGCATAAAGGAGGATGAATAAAATGAGGAGAAGGATGCGACCTCGCGACATGGAAAGAGCTATGCGTAAGATGGGCATGAAAGTGGAAACCCTTGATGCCGCGGAAGAAGTGATCATTAGGCTGCCAGATAAAGAAATCCTGATAAGTAGCCCACAGGTATTCATTACAGATACAAAAGGGCACAAGGTTTTTCAGATAAGTGGAAACGTTACCGAGCGGGCACACACCGCAGAGGCCGAGGATGATTCATTGGAAGAAATCAAACATTTTGAACCTCCTGAGGAGGACATTAAGCTGGTAGCGCAGCAGACCGGAGTAAGCGCCGAAGAGGCAAAATCAGCGTTAATGGCTTCCGGTGGCGACCTAGCCCAAGCAATTCTCTCTCTTAAATCTACTAGAGGATAGAAAATCGGTTATGCCGCGGACCGTTCTAACTTGCGCTTGATGAACTTAAGCCGTGAAAAGTCCTCTCTTTCTCTTTCTTCTAGATGAAGCGCTATGTAGCGTATAGTATTCTCAATTCTCGGGATGACTATGGCCTTCAATGCATTGACACGACGTTTGGTTTTTTCTATTTCCTCAGCCATTCTTTTTAGACTGGCCTCGACTTCTGCCAAGTTAATTATGTCCCTCAAAGCCATCTTAAATTTCTCAACCGCATCATCCAGCTTAGCAGATGTTCCCAGGAGACTGAAAAGCCTTTTAGAGGTCTCTATTTCCTTCGTTTGTAGAATGGGTATTGTAACGCCCATAACATTTCGACTTTCGATCTCTAATTCAACATTTGCGGGAGTTGTTAGAGCAAGTTCATCCAGTTGCAGTGGTCCCATTATCATTTTTGCTTCAGTCAATGCTGTAAAAGCTTCTCTCAGAAGATTCAGTGTGTTGTCCCTTACCTTGCGGGCATTCTCAACGATGTCAAAGAACTCCATGATTACTGCGTCTCTCTTCTCTTTAAGCAAATCATGTCCTTTCTTCGCCAACTCTATGCGCTTCTTCAGCGCCAGCAGCTCCATTCTTGTTGCTTTGGTTCCGGTTATTATTTCTGGTATTCCGCTGACCTCCGGCAACTATAGATAATAAGCATATTAATAAGATTAACTAATCAGTGAGACCACCAAACGCCTTTTTCCTTCTATTAGTGCCCTAGGAACTAGAAAAGAGGGTTTACCAAGCTTTAAAACCGATTCCCTCTTCGGGGTTCCATAAGGCAGATTCGCCCTCCAACAATGGATGCCATTTTTTAGGTGCTGATAGGAGAGAATTACTCTGCGACGTCCGCAAATGTAAATATGGACACCTTGATCGGTTTTTTCTGGATTTTGCCCACTCGAGCACCTATTAGGCTTTTTATGCCTTTATCAAAAGCAATATCAATAAGCCTCTGTGTAATTATGCCGTCGAAAACCACTGCATCCGCGTCATCGATTTTTGCAAGGATGTCGGCAAGCTCCCCAACACTTGTTCGTTTCAATACCTCGGCTTTCTGATCAAGTATGACTGCCTCAAGTTTTTCTCGGACATCTCCTACATGCTTAACAAGCTCTTTTGGCGGAGTGATTCTAGGTTCTTTGACTTGGGGCTTTTGTGGCTTTTCTACCAACGTATATCGTTTCTCTTTCTCTCTTTTTGGCTTTTCTCGCTTGGACTTCTCTATCTTAGGTTTTTCTCTTTTGGGTTTTTCTACTTGTGCGTATTGTTCTACTGGTACCTTGTTTCTCAGGCATTTTATTATTTCCTTTCTGGTCAGATCTTCCACATCTTTATCGGATGGAGCCCGCGAAATGTAATCGATTTCCGCAACTTCCAGTAGTTCTCTCAATATGAGTTGACCACCACGATCGCCGTCCATGAAAGCAGTCGTTGTCTTCCTTCTGCTCAGCTCTACTATTGTGTCTGGAATGTTTGTACCCTCAACAGCGATAGTATTCTTAAAGCCGTGACGGAGCAAGTTAAGCACATCTGCTCGTCCTTCCAAAATGATTATTGAATCGGATTCATCTATTGATGGACCTGCCGGCAGTCCCTCAGGACCGTATTTGGCTATTGCTCCTATTTGAGCGGCGTTCAAAACAGCATCTGTTATCTCCTGACTCTCTGGCGCGACTGTTTCATTCCAATCTCTCAAAATGTTAACCGCTCTATTGATTATTTTCTCCCTTTTTGACTCTCTAATATCTTCGATCTTATTCAATCTCAGCCTAGCCGTACACGGACCAACGCGGTCTATAATTTCAATGGCAGCTGCTAATATTGCAGTTTCCGCTCGGTCAAGACTTGAAGGAATAACTATGTTTCCAATAACTTTTCCTGCTTTTGTTTCCAGATTTACCCCTATTCTTCCTATCCTTCCCGTCTTCTGAAGCTCCCTCAGATCAAGTTCGCCACCAAGAAGACCTTCAGTCTGTCCAAATATCGCTCCAACGACATCTGGTCTTTCAACTATACCATCAACATCAATTGAAATACCTATCGTGTATTTTGTTGTTGCAAAATCATCTCGATCGGTCAAAACCTTTACCTCCTATGGATTTTATCCAACTTAGTTCCTGTAACATATGAAATGGTAAGTTTAACGCTATAGAAATCATTTGATGCCACATAGAAAAACCTTTCTCTAATCCTTTACAGTTTGAATTATGACAGATCAGTATCCAAGGACCGGTCTTGTTCTCTTAGGTGATGAATAAACCGACCTAATCCTTCAATCTGTCGAATTCTCCCCTTAGTGATGCTCAATATCTTTTTTCTATAGGTCATAATAGGATATGTTCCCTGCTCCTCCAAGTATCTTGATATCTGGCGTGCTATCTTCTCTCCCCTTTTATCGAAATCGGTGAGAATTATAACTTTTCTATAACTGGCCATCCTCTCAGCTGTCTCAAAAAGGCTTTGTCCGGAGAGGTGAACAACAATGCCGTTTACGCCTAATTTTCTCAATGTCCGTTCATCTTTTCTTCCTTCAACCAGAATAGGGAAATTCTTGGATAGATTATCAATCTTCAATAGGACTTCTTCAAGACGTTCGATCATCTCCGATCTCTTGTTACTATGGTTTTTCATATCCAGACCCTTCAATAGCAAATTACTCAATTCTAAGGTACATTTTTAATGTTATAAGTGATTAATCTGTTGACTCAGAAGTAGAGCATTGATTAAAAGGTTTTGCAATAAAATTTAAAATCGATATTGTATTTCCTTTCAATAATAAAAGACAAAAACCCGTTGAAATGCAACTATCGATGAATTGATGAGGTGGAATCTCTTGGATCTCGAGAAGCGAATTGAATTGATAACCAGAATCCCAATTGAAGAGATTATTACGCCGGAAGAACTCAGGGAATTGCTTCAGACAAATGAACATCCTTCCGCTTATGATGGCTTTGAACCCTCTGGATACGCGAATGTTGCCACCGGACTTATGAGGGCCCAGAAAATCAGTGATCTGGTTGAAGCAGGAGTGAAATTCAAGATACTTCTGGCGGATTGGCATGCATGGATAAATGAAAAGATGGAAGGAGACATAGACAAGATTAGGGCCGTTGGACGTTACATCATCAAGGTTTGGGAATCGTTAGGTTTGGATACATCCAAGATTGAAATTATCTGGGGGAGCGATCTCGTTAGAGATACCGAGTATTGGAAGAAAGTCATACTAGTTTTGAAAGATACTACTGTTAAACGAATGACTCGTTGTTTAACAATCATGGGACGTCTTGAGGGAGAATTGAAGAGTACTGCCCAATACATTTATCCGGCCATGCAGGTTGCTGACATATTCCATATGGAAATAGATATCTGCCAACTCGGAATCGATCAGAGAAAAGCAAACGTACTAGCCAGAGAGATAGGAAAGAAGAGATGGTACAAGCCTGTCAGTCTTCACCATCACCTAATTATGGGTCTTCAAGGACCGGCAAAAATGGGCGGTTACGACGAGAATGACGTAATCGACCGGCAGATTGCTTCAAAAATGAGCAAAAGCATACCTGAAACAAGCATATTCGTACATGATAATCCAAGTGATATCAAGAGAAAGATGAGAATGGCTTTTTGCCCTGAAAAACAGGTTGAGGATAATCCAGTACTTGAGATACTGAAATATATCATTTTCAGAGGCATGGAAAGGGAATTCATAATAGAGCGTTCTTCGAAGCATGGTGGAGATTTGGTGATTTGGACCATTGAGGAATTGGAGAGCCTTTATAAAAAAGGAGAATTACATCCACTAGATCTAAAAAATGCGTTAGGTAATGAATTAACTCTGATGCTTGAGCCGTGTCGGATTTACTTCGAGAAACACGCAGAGTATCTGGAAGTATTCAAAGAATCGAAAGTTACTCGTTAGTTAGCCTAGAATGTCCTTTTCCAAAGTTTCCCTCTTCTTTATGACCCTAATTCCATAATCATCAATCAACAAGACGGGGGGTCTAAGCTGACAGAATTGAGAGGATAGTGAAACGGTGTATGCTCCACTATTCAGAATTGCAACTGGATCGCCTTCCGCTAAGGCTTTTGGAAGAGGGTAGTTCTTGGCAATAACATCTATTTCAGTAGGAAGAGGTCCTCCAATGTTGGTCGGTACCTTATAGTTGTGTCTGAGTTTATTTGTAATCAGAACCCGATAGTTTGATTTCGATGCCTTAGAGAGAATACTTGTTCCAGCGTCGAGAAGAATCCACCTGAAAGCACCGTCTTTTACTGAATGTATCCTTGAGAGCAGAACGCCCGCATCACCTATAATGAACCTCCCAGGCTCAAATATTAGTTCATATTCGTTGTCTAAGCGAGATGCTTTCTTTATCATGTTTCTGGCTATATCTTCAAGCTGATTCCCAATAACCGCCATCTCAGGAAACCCGCCTCCTAGATCCAATGAAGTTATCTCAATATCCAACTTCTGTTTCAGCATTTCTGCACAGCTAGCTGCCATCTCAAGATTGAGTTCGTAATCCTTCACCTTGATGATTTGGGTTCCCATGTGAGAGTGTACAGAAGATAGAACTACATTCTTAGCTTTCAAGAGTGCTTTTTGGATGAAGGCCAAGGTTGTCTCGGAAATCGAGATCCCGATTTTTGCTTTTTCATTCTTCCGAAGGGTAATTCCAATGTTTTGTTTAATTTTTCCCTTCTGGGCGATTCTGTTTATTCTGGCGATTTCATTTAACGAATCTATGTTGATGAGTTTAATTCCATTAGATACGGCCCTCCTAAGGAGTTTCTCGGATTTATAAGGACCATTTAAAACTATTTGGTCGGGAGGGACCCTACACCTTAGAGCTAGCTCAAGCTCAATATCGGAAACAACTTCTGCCCCTACCCCATGGGACGTAATTATTTTGCACAAATCAGGTAGATAATTCGTTTTATAAGAATAACAAGTCAGCAATCGGGGATAGCTCTTAAAAGCATCTAGGAACTTTTTACAGGTCTGACCAATTCGTTCGCCAACAAAAACGAAAACGGGTGTTTGGTGGTCGGAGATTATTCTTCTATAATTGTGATTGCCGATTCTAAGTTCTCCCATCTTATCGATTTTTAGGT
>JBHLPJ010000003.1:0-28867 GCA_048939565.1 Promethearchaeota archaeon | reverse complement strand
TGATACTAAGGTAGCCAGCGGAAAATAGAACAAAAGATACAGAAAGATCAGGGCGCTTAGGGGTTGGCTTAGGCTTGAGACAACTTTGCTCGGAATTCTCGCATTTGACAGTGTAATAACGTACATATGGCGTAGTCCATAACTTGCTACTACCCCTACGATAATGAGGTCCCATATCTGGGCAATTATGGCAATATGGAAGAATCCTAGAATTGGAATCGTTGAAACGAATGAAATGAGAGTTGAGTTGCTTAGCTGGAAACGTTCAATAAACATTGGAGAAATCTTCATAATGATTACTCCAACAAAATACGGTATTATGAAGACAAAAACTGAGATCATTATTGTTATTTCCAAACCTAGATGTGTCAGTGTAAGAATCGGGATCAGACTGATTAGGACTGTAACCAGCGTTGTAATACTCGGGCTCGGTGCAGCAAAGAATAGACTATAAATTCCAAGGGGCCTTCTAATCTGTCGTTTATCTGTCAGAATTATCACCTGATAGTAAGGATCTTGAACGATTATTCGATCCAAAAGTTTATTTCCTTTTTTCTAGGAGATCTATTGACGATTTATATGTAAAAGAAGCTTATGAAATATCTACTTTTTGATAATCTCTGGAATAGCCTTCTTTGACTTACGCGCTCGATGAAAATCAATTATTAGGGCAGCCAAAGGAAAACACAGTGCAATAGGCAGAAGTATTATTATAACGATTTCGGGAGTGACCAACTCCAAGCTTTCAAGAATTGGCTGTGGGGCTCCAAAAATAGATAGAATTGCGACCGGATTAAGGCTGATAAACGCGAGAACCAAAACTACAACTAGCCGTAATACAATGCTCGGTACAGAGGACATAACTATTCTACTGGTAGATGGAACTGCGGCTTTTGCCGTGAGAGTACTTTCGGCTTCAGGATCCTCACGCATGAGTTCTTTTAGGTAAATATCCAATCGCCTAATATCTTGAATGGACTCAAGTTCGATTATAGACTCCTTAGGGACGCGTCTCCTTTCTAGGTGTTCTCTGAAGTACTGAACAGCGTCTGGACTAAATGTTCTTTTAATGGACGGGGTAGTTGGCTTTTCTCCCTCTTTTGGTTTTAATTCTCGCTTGGCCTCCTCCTCTATGGCGCTGATTTGCTTTCTCAGACTCTCCTTTCGAAGCGATGTGGGCTGGCCAACTTCATAAGTATACGAAGCATGAAATGAGACCTCCAGGAATATATATGTGAAGATAACTACTTGAAAAAGGGGATTTACCAGAAAACCGATGATATCTGTAGGGGGAAAGACATTTCCTATGGTAACGTTTTGGAAGACTGCTCCCAGAACTACCATTCCCTGCAGTGAAAGGAATGATGCTGAAGCGAGGCGAGCTTTGCACCGAACTATAAAGAAAACCCCAGTAATGATGGCAATCAAGAAAAGCACTTGAAAACCAAAGTAGTATGCTGGCCATACTATATCCATTACTGATGGAAACTCAGAGACCGCAGGGCCAAACCACCCTCTTTCGATGAATCTGGACACTACAAGCTGAGCCTGAGTGGAAGGAAATGCCGATGTCAACAAGAATCCAAATGAGAAGACTATGAATTCTAGTGCAAAAGTAAAAACGTAATTAATTAGAGTCCACAATATATTGACCAAGTCTGGTAATGCTGTCCACACCCACACTGAGGGGGATAGAATCTGCAGTACCAAGTACACTGAGTAGCCAAACGTCATAAGTGAAATCGCTCTAAGAGCATTTACCAGATTGCCTGTCATGATACATCTCCCATAATCCAATCAATATACGGCGATGCCGCGTTTCTTGGCCTTAAGATATTGAGTGACTACTGCAGGTAGATAGTCATCTGGACCGACATCTATTACCGGAACATCCATCTTTCTGAGTTCTCGAGCAACCTTCTGTCTTTTTGAGAGAAACTCTTCCGCAATTGCCTCAGCCAAGGCTTTCTCAACCGGGGATAATTCCTCCATTTTTATTTCAAACCATGGCCCTACAGGGGAGATAACAAGTGACTCACACTTGCTTGATCTTGCGATTTTTATGGCATTGACAAAGTTTGCCGTTGTCTCCAAATCGGTTAACATGATAAAAAGCGCAGTTCTCTTCAAATGCGTGAGCACATGCTTCACTGCCCTCATTGGATCCGATCTTCCCATTGACTGAACACGAGCCAATGTGTCTAGAATCTTATAGAACTGTGTTTTTCCAGATTTAGGTTCAATATAGTTCCAGACTCTATTGGAGAAGGTTAGCAAGCCCACTTCATCTCGCCTTTCCAGTCCGAGATGGGCCAACAGAACAGATGCCCTAATCGAATACTCCAGCTTGCTATTTTCTGGTTCACCGGCACCCATGGATCCGGAGGTATCCAGTAAGATTACTATCTTTATGTTACGTTCAGTTTCGAACTCCCGACTCATGAATTTTCCAGTCTTTGCTGTTGCTTTCCAATCAATCCATCTAATTTCGTCGGTGGGGGCATACCTTCTTATACCCACAAAATCTGTTCCAACACCTTTGTCTTTTGCTCTGTGAATACCAAACATGATACCCAGTGCTCTTCTTCTTGCCAAGGTACCCATTCTTCTGACATCTTGATATGATGGGTAGACAAGGAGTTCTGTATACTCTCCGATTGTCTTTTCATCATAGTTAAATCTAAGTCTATCATGGATGACAAGTTTTGTTGGACCTATGTTGTAATATCCCCTAAGACGCGGTTGCAGAACATATGAGAATTTTATATTGCTTTGTGGATCTAAACTTGTGGCTATCTTGTTCCTGCCTACTGCCAAAATAAAAGTCTCTGGAAAAACATCGTAAACTTCAAGAAAATCGATTCTTTTGTTTCCTTTGTTTCTTACCAAGATCTTCACGTGAAAAAAATCTTGGGCAAAGACCTTGCTTCGATCAACTTTGCGTTCAACCTCTACGTTCTCGATGAACGTTGACATTTTAAAAAAGGGAAGTCCAATTATCGATGTAAATATCAAGAATATGCCCAGAAAAACCAGGTAGTAGTTAATAAAAGCAAAGCCGCTCGTTAGAAAGAATACCCCGCTCAGAACGATTAGCTGACCTCGTCGCGAGAACATATTCATCCCTTTCTAACAAGCACCTTTATCCTAAATCGGAACGTCGGTCTCCTCTAGTATTTTGGATATGACTCGTTCTTCAGTAAGCCCCTCTAATTCCACTTCTGGCTTCAGAATCAATCTGTGGTTTAAAGTTTGGAACGCTAGCGCCTTAATGTCATCTGGTATGACGTAATCCCTGCCTAGAATGGCTGCTCTGGCCTTTGCTCCCTTCAGCAGGACAATGGAAGCTCTGGGACTTCCGCCGAGTAGGATTTGTGGATCATTTCTTGTTTTAATTACTATATCGCGAATGTAGCTCATTATATCTTGATCCACGTAGACCTTATCAACTGCCTGTTGCATAGAGGCAATACTTCCTGGACTTGTTACCTTTTTGACTTTGGCGGTTTTTGCAGTATGTTTCTTAGCAAGGATTTCCACTTCTTCTGCTTCGTTAGGATAGTCAACAATTAGTCTGAACAGGAACCTATCAATTTGTGCTTCAGGAAGTGGATATGTTCCTTCTTGCTCCAAGGGATTTTGGGTTGCCATGACCATGAAAGGTCTTTCCAGTTGATGGGTTTTCCCCTCGATGGTTACTTGTACTTCCTGCATCGACTCAAGTAAAGCCGCCTGAGTCTTGGGAGGAGCCCTGTTGATCTCATCTGCAAGAAGGATGTTCGTGAAGATCGGCCCCTTCCTAACATAGAAACTGCCTTTTTGCTGATCAAATACAACTGTTCCCAAGATATCCGAAGGAAGTAAGTCTGGAGTGAATTGAATTCTTTTGAAATCACATCCCAAGATCTTGGAGAATGTTTTTGCGAGTTCAGTCTTGGCAACTCCTGGCACTCCTTCTAGGAGAACATGCCCGCTGCATAGAAGAGCGATTAAAACATTTCTGAGAAGTTCTCTTTTGCCTACTATGACTTTTCCTACTTCGTTTAATACAGCACGAGTTGTTCTTCTTATGTCTTGTACACCATATTCGGGTTTATCAAGCTCTTTGGTTTCTGCTTCAGCTTTACTCATTTAACTTTCACCGCCTCACCTAAGCGTTTCATTTCGAAAAATACTTTGAGGAATTCATCCCTATCTGTAATTCTCTTCCTTCCTTCAACTATCTCATCAAGCAATTCGAATGTCTTCCGAATATCTTTTTCGCCAAGAGTCGGCACCAGTCTTGTAATCCTCGAAGTAACGCCGTCGACATCAAATGCTCTGAGTCTAAGTTGCTCCAGCAGATTCTTTTTCAACCTTTTATAAAGCACGCCTATGGCCTGGTTGTATGCTTGATGAACTTCATACCATCTCAGCTTTGAGGAGAAAAATGTCCGTCCGACTCTTCTAAAGACCTCTGAAGGTTTCATTTCTTCGGGCTTTTTTGTTTTGGGCAACCATGTCCTAATCAAATAAATTGCTATTAGAGGGTAGAATGGGGCAAGCAGCCAGTGACTTGACATCCAATTTATTCTGCTCAAGATAGTACCAAAGAAGAGAATAGGTGAATTTAAAGGCCAAGAGAGGTGTCCCTCATCAAAAACTATTAGAATGTCTGTATTGCCCCCTGTTAGGAAGTCTATTACATTTCCTGCAAACCGTGTGTTATCTTCACGGCCAATCATATCGTTACTGAACAGACTTGGGTCGCTTACCAGAACTATTGAACCATTTCCTCGCTGTATGATACCCACTACAGGAAATGGACCTACATACTCTCCAGCATCATATTCATAATCTCTATCGGCGTCTAACCAAGAAGAGGTTGTAGTCATTGCGAGCGGAGTAAATCCTACACCACCAATTGCCGTAGGAAAGTTTAATTCAATACTCGATACTCCTTGGGTTATCGGGTGCGAGGCAAAATCCATGATAATGGGTAAAGCGCAATTTTTGTCAAACGACCCCGTATCTAGCATCATTTGACCACTAAAACTGGGACCAATTACTCCAGAATATGTCAAGAGGAAATTGGCACTGCCAAAATCATCAGCTACCAACAGACTTCCTCCTGCGTTAAGGAAGTTGATCATGGCAGTAGAGGCAATAGGGTCGTACAACAGCCTAGGACCAATGGCCAGGAGTATGGCGGGTTCATTGATTCTATTTATGCCGCTCACCGAAGACAAAAGCGGCCTTACTTGATAGCCCGCATTTTCGATGATATTTCTATAGGAAGAGAGACCATTCCATCCCTCATTATAAATTGAATAGTCATTGCCGGAAATGGCCCCAACTCCGATAAGGGGAAGTAACAGTGGTAACCAACTCACTCCAAAGATTACTAGGAATAAGCCCAAACGGAATCTATGCCCCAGCAATCTGCAGCTGTCCTCCCGTTATTTGGTTATACAATGTGGCAAAGAGTTGAATACCCGTCTTGAACTCCGGATCAGACAATGTATGCTTACTGAATCTTGCCTTTTCATATATCTTGGTAAACTCGTAAAATGCCTGAGAACTAATACTCGTCTGGGAGATAACATTCTCTGCAAATTCTCGGGAAGTTTGGCTTGTAGAACGAGAAACGGCATAATTCGTGGATACAACTCTTACTAATACATCGAAAGCATTGATCAGTGCCTCACGTTTCTTACCTGCATTTATCAAGGCTCTGAGTTTTGCTAATCTTCCTCCAACAGTCACTATCGGTTTTACTCGTATTGGCGCCGTTACTCTCTTTTTATAGAGTCTCCAACCGAAGTAAGCTACAACCCCGATTGCAATAATCGCAACAGCATATATTATCAAATCCAATGTTATCTGCATACCTACTCTCTCCATTATAGTTATCGTATCGGCTATATATTGGGATTGCGCTTCAGGTATTAAAAGACCATAGACAGAGACGAATCCTTCTGTTGCATTTGTTGGAACGTTGTAATTGAACTCAAAGCTCCCATCTGTAAGGATCAAGGTTGTGATATGACTCTCATTCCAGTATATTGCGACCGTCCTGTTTTGTATAAGTCTACCCAGATTATCTGTGGCGTTGCCGCTGATGGTGACAATATCGCCAGGATAGACATTTCGTGGACTCACTGAGATTGCCACAGTTGATCTTGTAAATATCATTAGGCTCTCATTCCTTGTGGATCCATAATAGTAATCTCCTGAATTATGTGATGCTGTAATAAGGACAGTTCCTGAAGAGAGACCATAAGAAACTTGATAATTCGATATCACAAATTGGCCGGTCAATGAAGTTGTTAGGGTCCCTATTGGTGCTCCGTCAAAGTAGATTGTTACATTTCGTCCTGAAATGGGATTCCCCTGATCATCTGTAAGAATCCCAGATATGCTAATATTCTCTCCTGGCATTGCGAAGTAGGGCGTAACATCAAATGTAATGCTTGTTGCAGAATTCACGTTCATGAAATCCTCCTCACTCACTATGAGGCCTGGGATTGTAGTCGTCCCATTTATTTTGTATTCTCCTACGGAAAATGCTGAGGGAATCTGATATGTTGCTGAAAATTGCCCAATAGAATTAGTTGTAGCTGAAGTTGTGCCAGATAGGACCTCTCCAGGCATTATAAAGAATTGTATTGTGACCTGTTGGTTAATTATTGGTTGATCATCGCTGTCTAATAGAAGACCAGTAACAGTGATGATATCTCCTCTACTAGCATTTGTTAGGTCAACAACAAGATTCACAATCTTTGTTTGCCCAATATAGATCGTGGGATCAGTATATGAATCAAGAATATACGGATCTGGCGATCGATAATACGAATAGATTTTCACCTCTCCTGAAGAACCCAGAGGAACAGCATAGACATATTCGTAATATCCGCTTCCATCAGTCGTTGCGTTATTAATTAAATAGTCTGAATCATTCCTCCACCAGATCTCTACAATCTCGCCTGCTAGTGGTGTCATGTTATCCAGTCCAAGATATCCATATATCAGGATGTTATCACCAGGCACCACGGCTGTCGCATTCACCTCTGTGGTTACCCATGAGGATGCTACTATCGTTACATTTTCGGTGCTGCTTGTGGAAGAGGCACCTGAGACGGAGTAGAACAAAGGAATACCACCTACTTGAATCAAGAAATCGCCATTAAAGCTTACATAAACTGATGTATTCGTGTTGGGATTTCCTAAGGGAACGAGGTAAGTTATTGAATATTGTCCTGACTGATCCGTCATGCCACGTGTAACGTTTATTCCATCCCAAAAAACATCAACGTATTGATTGGATATTCCGCTCCCATTAACAGAATCTGAGAGTGTTCCTGAGATTTGTACCGTTTCTATCCCTCTTGTAGCGTTCGGGGGTGAAGAGGGGTTCGCACTCATCGTAAGAGATGTACTACCTTCGAGGAGAAAGACTGTAATGTTTTGGACTGTTGGGTAGTTTAAGGCATACGCCAGTATACGGTGAGGGCCGACAATGGAAGTAGAATTACATTCGATAGTAAGATTTGCCCACCCATCGGGATCAGTCTGTAACTGTCCAAGGAATCTATCATCGGTTTGATCAATGAATACGATATCCACATTCCCCATAGGCTGAGAATTATTCATCATTCTTGCCTCAAATTCTACAAATTCCCCTCGCCCTATACTTACTGGACTAACCAAGATGGTATCATTGGCAAATAGGAATAGATTGTAACGGACACTCGTTACACCATCATCATCGCCTACGATATCTGATATATCCGAGGGCAGAGGAGTCGGGTCAAACTGAACCCAATTCCCCCCGCTAGTGCTGTTTGGAACCCAAACTTCACTCCAAAAATGAATATTCCATCCGCGAATTATCCTGAAACTACCAACGCGTTCTCCCGGCAGAAATCCATATACAAATCTGGATGAGATATTCAAACATCTAAGTATGACTGTGTAGGCTGTGGAAAAATCTTGGCTTGTTCCATTTCCATTTTCTAGAAACCAATCAACTTGATCCCGTCCTGATGGCGGGCGGGGTGCAAAGGGATCAAAGACATAATTACTTGTCAGGTATCCAAGAATTTGAGTTGCAGTCTCAAAAACATTGTGTGTTTGAGCGTAGCTTTCAAATAAACCGACTGTTCCTGCAACAAAAGGGTTTGCACTTAGATAGGCGGCTCTGCCGCCTGGAACCTGTAAAAAGAGGGTTTGTATCCAAATGGGAGTGTCCGATGGCGACCCAGCACTTGCTTCAATATCGGTCAGATTAAGCGGTTGATATGAAACATCATATGTTATTGTTGAGTTACCCTGGTTTGTAAAGGATATTGTCAATAATGCGCTTCCATAAGTGTCGGTGGCGGTGGTATGATTAAGATAATTGTCCGACGGTATCAAAGAAAACGATCCATCAATAAGCATGGGATTGGGGGAGATTATAGGTAGAAGTAGATTACCGCTCAAACCGTGAGAAATATTCATATATATTGTAAAGATTGTCGCATTTGGGGGTACCTCACCTAATCCGATAAGAGATAGGTCAGTTTGACTTGCATTGGTTTTTTCCCATTGTGAACTGTTATAGTAATCGTAAGATGTCATCTTCCAATACTTGGGTGGTGTTCCTGGAGTGACATTAAAGAATGTTATGTTGAGAAGATCTCCATATTGATCTGTTAAATTCGGATCTATGGGTGGAATAAAAGGTATGTCTGTGCTGGGGATCTGATCGTAGAACTCGTAGCTCACATTTTCAAAAAAATCTCCGAGATCACCCCAACTATCAAAATCGAGATCTTGTTGTCCAGAAATAATTATTACATCATCTTGCTGTTGGATTGTATTATATTCGAGTTGTGACACTGGAGGAGAGAATAGCTGAGGCATACTTATGTATAAGTAGGCGAAAGAGCCAATCAATAGAATGATGACTGTGACTGCGAGCACCTTTCCTTTTGCCAAAGTAAACTCTCCAAAAGGTCGTCAAATTATTATTCACCCAGTCTCCTTAAAATATCTTCTTGTCAAACAAAAAAGATTCTTCATGAGACCGTCAAATCTGTACATAGTGGTCTATCATCATTTTCGCAATTGAGTTAAAGGCTTCGCTGACGTTGAGTCCCGATTTGGCCGAAGTCTCCACAAATTCTATACCCAACTTATCGGCTAATCTCTTGCCGTCTTCGGTAGCAATCTTTCTCTCATTTTCCATGTCTGCTTTATTGCCAATCAACAAGCACGGGACTCGTCCACAGTGCCTTGTAACATCGTCAAACCATCGGTCAATATGTTCGAAAGTATCCCTCTTTGTTATATCATAAACCAATATGGAAGCGCGAGACCCCTCGAGATAGTGCTTACGCAAAACTCGATATTTATATTGTCCTCCCAAGTCCCAAATTACCAGATTGATGTTGAATTCTCCAAGGGTCATCAATTTCGCACTGAAATCAATACCAATTGTGGGAATGTAACGCCCAATGAAACGGTTTTCAGCATAACGGTAGATTATCGAAGTCTTGCCGACTTCTGCATCTCCTAGTACTGTTACCTTAAAGATGTACTTTTTCAGGCTTCTATCCTCTTGTGTCATCATGCTTTCCTCAATTCCTCTAGTCTTTCTTCAGCAGGAACATTAAGAGTAAGTAGTTTCTCAGTAAGATATTCAAAGGATTTGACATAGATAGGATTCTTAATCCACAAAGCTAAGTCATACGTCGGTATTGGAGCCCACTTCCCTATGAATGTAACTAGACACTCTTTTCCGTCTATTGTGTATACTCCTATTGGCGTTTCACCAAGAGACCAGTGATAGACGGTTGCAGTCTTTGTTAATTGCAGTGCTACATCTAGATCTTTTTCGGTTATTTTCCATCCGATTATCAACTCTACGCCCTTAGAAGCTTTATCTCTTAGCAACTCGAACATTTGCTCTCTCAGACTTTCGCTGAACATAAGTTCGGGTGTAGCGAGTACAACAACTTGGCTTTCCGCTTGTCTTATGATCTTCATTGCTAAATCTTGTATTTCTTTTTCCCCATTAACCAACCATATTGTTTCCGAGGCACTCGAAATCTCAGTTGGCTTAAGGGTTCTGACGAGTCTCTTGAGGGTATTCAACAATGATTTCTGCTCTTTAAGCTTCTGCTCCAATTTAGTTATGACTTTCTTGGGTGGAACAGCTATGTATCGTGCTCCTCTCTTTACTGCTTCCTTTCTGACCAGTCCTTCATTCTCTAGTCTTTCAATAACTCTGTATACATTGGGCCTTGGTACATTTGATAAATCTGCGATTTCTGTCGGATTTAGAGCCCCCCCTGTTGTCAACACAACATAAACTTTGGATTCGTAGTCTGTAAAGCCTAACTGCTTAAGGTGCTGAACTATCTCTTCCGCTTTTCCTCGTATCGGCATTTTCTGGGACCTTTTCTAGCTTTATTCAATCATTTACAATCATGACTTCCAAACAGAAATTCTTAGCCAGCATATTTCATGGCAAAAGTACTGACTGTCTAGTTCAATCACTACTTCTCAATCGTATGCTTCTCATTTCTATCTATATTCCCCGCGTAATAAAAAGCTTTTCCGAAAAATGTAGCTGAGCTATAGAAAACCTTATATATTCGCCATGAGTAAATTAATTATGTAGCTTAACTACAAAATGGATAAGGAAGGTCTCAGTTGTCTCCCAATCAATTGCTGAAGATACTGGATGAGCTCCGCCAACATAGGCCCACCCTCATTAACTTGGAAGAGAGTACTACTATATTCTCAAAATTCTGGGAGACCATAGACAGAAATAAAGCAGAACTTGGAAAGATTAATTGGGCCCTTTCAAGGAAATTAATGGAGGCAGTAACGCAACTCATTGTTGCAATCGATGCATATAGATTTGGGGCAATAGGCAGGAATAAGCTAGAAGATCTATTTCAAAAAAACGATATACAAAGTATAATTATGATGATCTTTCCTGTGTTGGAGAACCCGGTTTGATCATCCTCATTACTCTTCTCAATCTCCTCCCCCCTCAAAACCTTTCAAACCCCGCCTTTTTGTCCTCCCGGAAAACCGGGAGGACCCCTCTTTAATTATAACTGTTTGCCCTCAGCAAGAAATAGCCGAGGATATCAATGGCATCTTTCAAAAGAACATATCCTTATAAGATCATTTCATAATCTTGTCAAAAAATAGCTATTCTAAGTTGCCTTAACCTTCTTTACTATGGGTGGGCGAGACTTATAGAGGATTCTATGACCACAGTGCGGACATTTGACACCGGGAAGTGACTTCAACCCCTCGACCGTTATTTCGCGACGGCAGTTTCCACATATATAAGGCATTTCAAGACCCTCCACTCAATCAAGAGATGATACTCTATTAAGCTTTTTCAAGAGATGATAATCTATTAAGCTTTTTGGTTGCTTGTTTTCTGCTACCATTTCACTAAAGATTTTTTGGCCAGTTCTTTGACATTAGTGATTTCTTTCTCTTCGGGGCAAACTTTATATTTGTGCACAAAAACTTCTTGTTAAAGAAAAAGTAAAATGAAGATAAAAGGGAAAGATTATATGGCAGAGGATATTTGTCCAAAATGCGGTTTACCAAAAGACCTTTGTGTCTGTGAAGAGATAGGCAAAGAGGAACAAAGAATAAGAATTAGAATAGAAAAAAGAAAATGGGGTCGCGAGGTAACAATCATCGATGGACTTGATGACAAGGATTTGAATCTAGGTGATTTAACTTCAAGACTTAAGGCGAAATGTGCATGCGGTGGTACGTTCAGGAAAAATCACATTGAACTGCAAGGCGATCACAGGCATAAGGCAAAGGAGCTTTTGGTTGGGTGGGGTTTCTCGCAACAGAACATTGATATTCAATAATTTTTTTTAGACAATCACTGTTGATGATGATAATGGGACGAATCGATTCTTTTTCATTTAAGCGCAAAAAGGGTGAACTTGGGAAGGTATTGATCAATCTTTGTCCAAGGTGCAGGAGCACCAATATAAAATTGCTCGATTTTACAAGCGGCTGGCTTACACCGATGCGATATGTTTGTCATAATTGTGGGTTCCAAGGTATATTGGTTCTTGAAGTTCAGGTTACAGAGGAAGAAGCGAGGAGATTATCGGAGGGTGAACCTGTAGAAACAATTGAGTCGCTTAAAGAATTCCTTAATTTGGAAGAAAATGAAAAAGAAAATGAGAAGGGTTCGATCTGAGAATACTATACCGTTTCTCCTTCAACGCTCAATTCAAGTTCTGATACTATCTCCTTATACCGATTTCTCACAGTTACCTCTGTTACTCTAGCAGCCTCGGCAATCTCTCGCTGAGTCTTTCTCTCTCCTTCTATCATGCTGGCAATATAGATTGCGGCGGCCGCCAAACCGGTTGGATCCTTGCCTGCTGTTATTCCCTGTTCCCTTGCCCGCTTTACAATGTCTGCAGCTTTTCGAAGTGTCTCTCCTGATAGATTGAGTTTTGTTCCGAGCTTGGGAATAAAATCTACCGGACTAGCTATAGGTATGTGTATCCTCAATTCACGAAGCAGAAGTCTATAACATCGTCCAAGCTCTTTTTTGTTTATGCGAGATTGCTGAGCTATGTCCTCCAATGTGCGGGGAACCTTTCGTAATCGGCAAGCGGCATATACTGATGCTGCTATCATGGCCTCGATTGATCTACCTCTTATTAGTTTCTTCTCAATAGCTTTCCTGTAGAGAATAGCCGAAGCTTCTTTTACTCCTTTTGGTAGATTTATCTGACTCGACAGTCGGTCCAGCTCTGACATGGCATATGCAAGATTTCGATCAATTGAGCTATGTACTCTTGTTCGTATTTGCCATTTTCTCAGACGGTAAACCTGGGCTTTCCGCCTGGGTGATAATTTCTTTCCATACGCGTCTCTATCTCTCCAATCTATAACAGTGCTTAATCCTTTGTCATGCACAGTATATGTCATTGGAGAGCCGACTCTGCTTCTCCTGGTTCTCTCTTCGGAAGAAAAAGCTCGCCACTCTGGACCTTGGTCGATTAACTTATCACTTAAAACAATACCACATGAGCTACAGATCAGCTCGCCCCGAGTCACATCATTAATAAAATCGACACTCTCGCATTCGGGACATTCTTGTGTCGCTATCGGAATTGCTCTCTTCTTTTTGGTTTTTGTAGGGGTTGTCACACCATGATTCCTCCAAGTGCGATACCCCCGCCCTCAAAGCACCACGAACGGGTGCTGATTCTACGTACCGGCTCGGCGATTCTAATGACCCTCAAACATCCTTCCATTTCTACAGAATGCCCAGTGGTTCTATATAAGATTTGCGATATTTTAGAAAATTATCTCAATTTTGGCGCCCAATCACAAATCTGGTGCTTGATATTTGTGATATTGTGAAAAAAAAGTCTTAAGAAGACACACAATCACAAAACTATTTTGTTATGATATCTATTCCATTCTCTACAACAACAACAGTATGTTCTGACTGGGCAACTTTACTGCCTTTGATGTCTGACAAAACATAATACTTTTGCAATAACCCTTTGGATGTCAACTCTTTAAATCCCATTTTTAGACTTAAGGGTGGAATCCTTTTTGTGAGCCAACGTTCAGCAAATGGGAGCGTCTTGTATTCATCTCTTGCTATCTTTATTACTTTTCTTGACCCTTCAAATCTTACAGGAATCCTTATCGGGAGTAAGCTGTAGATGTAACAGTAGTTGGTTTCATGCGCCGCGCCTTTTCCTGTCGAGGCAAAAGTCTCGACACCGTATACTTCCCCTTCTTCAATCTTATGTCCGTGGGGAACGGTGATATTTGGAACGACCTTTCCACCATGGACCATGTATTGATCAACTGTATGTCCTGAGAGATCTTTTATAGGTCTATAACCATATCCCTTTATTGTTTTCTCGATAATCTTCCCAATCTCATTGGTCTTTACTCCTGGTTTGAAAGCATCTAAGGCTTTTTCCAACGATTTCTCTGCAGCTTCAACGAGTGATTCATACTCTGAATCAAAAGATACCGTAAATGCACCATCAGCAATATATCCCTCGATATGAACTCCGAAATCAACTTTGACTACATCTTTTTCCCCTATCGTCAACTCATCATTATGGGGGGATGTATAGTGAGCAGCTACATGATTTATTGATACATTTGTCGGAAAAGCTGGCTTGCCTCCCTTTTCTATAATTAAGGCTTCTGTTTTTTCACATAGTTCAATTACAGGCATTCCTACTTTCACAGTTGACTCTATTTGTTTACGCACTTCTTTGTGTATCTCGCCTGATTTCTGGTATTTATTGAATTTTTCGGCTTCTTCTTCCTCTCTCTCTTTTTCATCTTTCTCTTTTTCTTCTTTCTCTTCTTCTTCTTTCTGTTGGCTCATGTCTTTTTCCAGCTCCCAATATTATCATCTTCTCCGCAAGAAGACTCCATCCGAAAGGGTGGAGATGAATTGCGTTGCGTTTAAATGACTTTTTTGACAATTAAACTTAGACCATCTTAAAAAACCACCGATAGGTTTGAAAGATGAAACGCACCTACAAGTACCGCTTGTACCCGACCAAACAACAGGAGGCTGTTCTTACTCAATGGCTTACTACTTGCCGCATATTGTACAACAACTCTCTTGCGGAGCGAAGAGAAGTGTGGAAGGATACCAAAAGAGCAGTCACCTATTTTGAGCAGGCTGACAAACTGAAAACCGCAAAGAAGATCAATTCACACCTAAAGAAGATTCACTCGCAGGTTCTTCAAGATGTCCTGCGAAGACTTGACAAGACCTTCAAGAGCTTCTTCAGACGGATCAAAACGGGCGAAAAGGCAGGCTATCCGAGATTCAAAGGAAGAAACAGGTATGACTCCTTCACCTATCCCCAAAGCGGTTTTGCCCTCAAAAAGAAGAAACTTCTCCTATCAAGAATCGGTAAGTTAAACATTAGAATACATCGCCCTATCCCGTCCGAGGGAATTGTAAAGACTTGCACAATTAGGCGCGACGTAGATCACTGGTATGCTTGTTTCTCGGTTGAACTTCCTGAGGCCAAACCTTTCACCCCAGATCTTCCGCAAGAAGAGAAACAAATTGGTGTAGACGTTGGGCTTAAAAATTTGTTGGCACTAAGCAGCGGTGAAATTGTGGAAAATCCATGCTGGTTCAGAAGGACAGAAAAAATGCTTGCAAAAGAACAAAGGAACTTCTCGCGCAAAGAGAAGGGGTCAAATAATCGGGAAAAACAGCGGATCAAGGTAGCACGATTACACAGAAGGGTGCGCAATCAGAGAAAGGATTTCCACCATAAGATTAGTAGACGGTTGGTCAACGCATATGACTTGATTGTGTTTGAGAATCTGATGATCACAAACATGGTTAAGAATCAACATCTTTCCAAATCCATTGCTGATGCAGGGTGGGGGCAGTTGATACGCTTTACACAATACAAAGCGGAAGAAGCTGGTATGCGGGTGGAGTGTGTCAATCCGAGGGGAACATCCCAAGTTTGCAGTGGGTGTGGAATTGCTGTCACAAAAACCCTTGGGGTACGCATTCATGAATGTCCCTGTTGCGAACTCAGGCTTGATAGGGATGTTAATGCTGCAATCAACATTCTGAAACGATCACCTTCAGGGCAGGAACTGCCCGCAGGGCCTGTAAGACATATCCCGTTGGGGAATGGATGAAGCAGGAAGCTCCATCCAAAAGGGTGGAGTAGTTCACATAAGAGGATGGTTTAGAGGTACAAAAGCGAACTACCCCCAGCTTTCGCAAGGGGCTTCCTCCCTCGAACTTCGAAATGCCAATGGGTCTCCTTTCGGAGTGGTGTACACTGGGGAGGTTTTGGGCTGGTTCACTTCCTATTATATTGCAGCCACAGACTGCAGGACAGCCCTGCTCTCAAGCATATAGCCTAAGAACCTGTTAACTATTTTCAAAGTTACAGACCTCAGACACGCCATCCTCTTAAGGTCACAGACCTCAACCTCAAATAACCCAGAAAAATATTTAAGCTCAACACAATTCATGCCCACGCTTATGCATGGGATCTTTTTACAAAGGAGGGATAAAGTTTTATATTCTTAAATATTGCTCTAATTTAAATGTAAGAGAGGGATGAAAGTGGCTAATAGCAAGTTCGGCCAAATCGAAGACATCCTAAGAGAAATAGAGGTAACAACGAGACATATTGAGGCCAGTGTTGTTGTGAGCTCTCAAGGGTTGCCCATATGTTCTGCTATGCCACGTGGCGTAGATGATGGAACTGTAGCGGCTATGACTGCGGCAATCCTTAGTATGGGCGAACGTGCGACGATTGAGCTGGCCAGGGGCAGTCTTAACAGGATCTTGGTTGAAGGAGAGCGAGGGTATTTTATTCTCACTGGAGCTGGAAAAAACGCTATTCTAGCCGTATTAACGAAACGTGAGGCAAATCTTGGAATGGTCTTCCTTGTCATGCAACGTGCCTCAGACAAAATCAAAGGTTTGCTCGACTAATTTTGGAGAGGTAGTTGTTGGCTCAGATCGCCCATCGCATAATCATCCATTTTAATGTCAATGCTGTAAGATCTTCATCGCCAATAGGTTTATTCATGTCTGTACAAATAAATCTTGCTTCGATAAAGCAGTCTCACAGTTGGGAAAAGGGGTTAGATAAAACTGTCTTATTTGATTAATTTTGAAGGCATTGATGGCTCAGGCACAGAGACCTGGTCAAAATATACGCTAAATCTTCTCGAAGAACGGGGATATAAAGCGAGTATATTCAGGTACCCGGACTATCAAAGTCTATGGGGGAAGATAATCGGATCATTCCTGAACAAGAAGGTAAACCTGTCGACTGAGGTTCAATTCCTGACTTTTGCAACAGATATAATCAAAGATATATCAAGAATCAGGGAAGAGCTCCGAGCAGGCCGTTCTGTTGTTACAGATCGATACATAATTTCTACGGTCGCATATCAATGCGCGAAGGGTTTTCCAATGGAAATCGCTAAGCGGTTTGTCGAGCTATTTGAGGTTCCTAAACCAGATATAACAATTCTTCTTGTAATTTCTGCCGAAGAAAGTGCTAAAAGAAAGAAATCTGAGAGCGGAATGCTGGATCGACATGAAGAAAATATTGCATATCTTAATACAGTAAATCGATACTATCGTGAGCTCTATGATCAAAGCTTTTTTTCAAAGAAATGGGTAATTATTGACTCTTCGGGCCCAAAGGAAAAAACAAAAAAAGATGTTCAACAAACATTAATAAACGCGTTTAGTTTACCATTTAGATAAATCGGAGGAATCCGGAATGATGGGAATTTCAGGCGAAAACAGCTTTTACTTTTCGGAGAAAAAGAAACTCGATCCGAGTAGTCTGATAAATCCTGTTTGCATCCAAGGAATGCCAGGCATAGCTCTGGTTGGAAAGGCTGCAGTAGAACATATTATAAAAGAACTAAATGCAGAGAAGGTACTGGAAATCTATTTTTACGATTTGCCACCACAGGTATTAATAAAAGATGGTACAATGAACCTATCAAAGACAGAGCTGCACTTCTGGAGAGATGAGAATCAAAAACATGATCTATTCCTGCTAACTGGTGATGCGCAACCTACATCACATACTGGCGCGAACTTGTTATCAAGTATAACCGGAAAATACCTGGCTGATAATAATACCGGTTTCCTAATGGCATTGGCTGCCTCAGCCGTTCAGATTCCCGTTACTGAACCAAATATATATGTATCCGCCTCGTCTTCCGAAGTATTGCGTGATCTAAAAGACCTACCTCGGATTCATCCTTTTAGAGGCGGAATAATTACTGGTATGAATGGAATGTTACCGGCTTATATGAAACGGCTGTTTGGAATAGAGAGTTGTGTTCTTCTGGTTGAAGCTTGTCGGTATCTTGAAAGAGATTTGAATGCGTCCAAGTTTTTGGTTGAGACTGTAAATCGCTATCTTGATATCAATATCAGTATAGCGTACCTCGAGGAGAGAATAGAGAAGGAAAAGACACAGGTAATGCCCGAATATAGGCCGATGGGAGCCCATGAGAGAATACCGAAGAAAAGGCCGGACTATCCAAGTTACATTGGCTGAAGTCCTACCAAGGTTTTATTTTACAGCATTCTGACCGTAAACTTTATAAGTAGAGATAACAATAAGTAGAGATAACAATAAGTAGAGGTAGAAAATATATCATTGATGTGTGATAAAAATGTTTTGGCATGGACGTGGACTTGGAAGAGGCATCTGGGATAAACAGAGGATATCTCCAGTTGAATTCCTTATGATGATAATGCTTAAGGAAAAACCTCGATATGGCTACGAGATTATTCAGGAACTGAGCGATAGATTCGGAGACCAGTGGACTCCAAAAACAGGAACAGTTTATCCCGCCCTTCAAAGGCTTGAAAAACGTGATCTTATTGCTGGAAAACTTGAAGAAAGCGAAGCGGGACCGTCTAGGAAAATATATGGTCTAACATCTAACGGTGAAGAGATTTTGAGCACAATCACAAACAATTTCGACCGAGAGATAAAATTCCTAAATACGTATGTTGGGATAGTCGATCCTTTTCTCTCTTCGCGTAGTGCAGATTATGCTGTTCGCCGCCTCAAAGAGGCTATAAAAACAAATATCAAAAGGGTGGTTAAATTGTCCAAGACTTTTCTTAGAATACCATTTGAGGATTTAGAAAAATACCTTGTTGAATACCGAGATTTTCTACGATCTCAAATTGAAAATGTAGAAACCGAGCTCGAAAAAATCAAGAAGAAGAGACAGAAATATGTTAAGATTGATGTCGAATAGGAGGTGTTATGATGAATTGTGGAATGGGACCATTTATGCGCAAGACAATAAAATCTCGCCATCCATGGAGACATATCTTTCCCTTTAGACCAGTAGGACTGCTCAATGAGACAGATCGAATAACAGTTCAACTAGATATTCCGGGATTTGATAAGGAAGACATAGACATAAAAGTAGGAGAAGATGAGCTAGTGATCAAGGCTGAAACCACGATTGAGATAGAGAAACCAATCATGGAAAAAAGTCGAAGAAGATTCTATGACGTGATTAGGCTTCCGGCTTCCGTTAAAGCTGAGGAAACGAAAGCCAAGTACGAAAAAGGCGTCTTAACCATAATTCTTCCAAAAAGAGAACCTCAGAAAAAGATAGATATAGAGTAATTCTACTAATCGTTTTCACTTCTCACCTTTTTTTACCCGTTTTATTGCTCGAATTATCTCACCCAGTGTTTCCCCCATATCTCGAAACACGGTTTTCTCAACGAAAGTTCCTTGCACTATCATTTTGGCACCGGCCTCAGCAGCAGAAACGGCCTCTTTTATTGTATTGATTCCTCCACCCACAATTATCGGTATATCTGTCATTTTTGAAACCTTTGAGATCATCTCCGGTGGTACCATCGCCTTCACCCCAGAGCCCCCCTCCAAATATACAAGTTTGAATCCCATATATTGGGCTGCCAGAGCATAACTTGCTGCAATCTCTGGTTTATCGCGGGGTATAAGACGTGCTCCGCTGACATAACCGGCAGTACCACCCGGCTCAACTATGAGATACGCCATGGGTATTGGCTCTATACCGATCTTCTTCACTGTGGGCGCAGCCAAAGCTTGGGCACCTACTACCCAGTAGGGATGACTTGCATTGAAAACGCTCATGAAGAATACTGCGTCTGCATGCTTGCTGATTCCTGTAATGTTTCCCGGGAAAAGTATTATTGGAGCCTCAGTTTGAGCTTTTATAGCCGCTACTGTTTCATCAACATCCAAACTAGTCGACCCGCCGACCATAATTGCGTCGCTTCCCGCTTTAGTGGCCAAACTGGCTAACTGTCCTGCCTGTGTGGGTGTTTGATGGGCAGGATCAGGATCTATCAGAGTCAAGTGAGCGATCCCTTCGTCATTGACGATTTTGCTTAAATAGTCCCATACCTTGTTACTCACATCTTGTCGCCTCATCTACTGCAAAAGATCATCCTCGCCTTGACTATTCTATATCGAAGATTGAATTTAATATTCTCCTTTTTGTGTCTTTTTGGATTTAACTCTATTGGGAGAAAATCCCTAGATTTTCGAACTCAAGAAGACAACATAAGATGGAAAATTCCACCTGCAAATGGAGGCGTGATCATAACAACTCGTTACCAGCTTATCATCATATTGGAAATTCATGTCCACATTTCGGGCACTTACAGTATTTGCAGCCCCCCATAGCAATGTTGGGGCATGAGCCACACGCTACCGCCCTCGAATAGGAAATTGAGAACTTAAAATTGCATTTGGGGCATATCAAGATTCGAACCAATTCCTTCCTCACCATTCTGTTCTCTGATAAGACCTTGTATGATAAACTTTTTAATATTTCTCCTTCAAAATTCTTAACCTGGGGTTATGTTATGAGTAAGGGAAGCAAGAAAGCAACAAAACAGACTGCGCTGGCCGCGAGCCTAATCGCCGCAGGAATAGCTTTAGCTCCTATTATCTGGTTTCCCTTCTTAGGGGCAAAAGCGTATCCAATGCAGCACATGATCAATGCAATAGGAGGCGTCTTCCTGGGCCCCGTCTGGGCAGCATTCATCGCACTTGTCATAGGATTGGTAAGGAATTTTTTGGGCATAGGAACAATCTATGCCATGCCAGGTGGTATACCTGGCGGTATTATTGTAGGGTTATTCTATTTCCTAATTGTCAAATCAGGGAGAAAGAAATATGGGAATCTGGCAGCACTAACAGAGTTTATTGGAACAGTTTTTATTGGAGGCACTCTCTCGGTCTACATTGTTGCTCCTTGGATCGGTGATTTTCAATCGGTTGGAGCGCTAATTCCTTTTTGGATCGTTTTCGCTGCCAGCAGCATTCCGGGATCTATTATAGGATTCATTATTCTTCAGGTGCTGAAAGGTGGGGGAATTGAAAGAGAGTATTTCCATTGATGAATTCCTGCGGAAAAAAATTCTAATCATTGGAGATGTAGGTGTAGGAAAAACCGAACTGACGGCTCACATAGCTAAAACGCTATTGAAGAACGGGTATGGGAAGGATATTACTATAATCGATTTAGCTCCCACACGACTTTCTGACTGCCAAAGGAAAGTTGGTGGTCGCATTACCGACTATATCAATGTTGATCAAGTGAAGTATCTGACTTCCAATTTCATCACAGCACCTAGATCAACCGCAAAAAGCCGGGATGAACTAGTTGTAATGATTGTGAAAAACAGACAGTTGATTGACCCCCTTCTCAATGAATATCTGGGCTCTCCCACAAGTATATTGGCCATAAATGATCTGACCATGTATCTACACGCTGGCAAATTGGACAAAATAAAAAGATGCATTTTCAAATCTGAGACTTTCATTGGAAACGCATACTATGGAGATTTCCTCAATAATGATCTGGGAACGGGGATTTCTGCAAGAGAAAAGAAATTAACAGACGAACTTTGTCGAATTATGGACAAAGTCATCAATCTATAATCGAAAAATAGGGAATCCTTCCGGTCTGAACTATACAATTTGAATATTTCCCTGTCAAAGAATAGAAGTAAATCATATATACTTTGCTTCAATAGGAATCATCGGGGGCAGCCTATGTCGCATCATCCGGAAGATGTCAAACAGGCCATCTTTGAGTCTCTGGGCTCCGCAAAGGCTACGCTCAAAGACGGTACGAAAATTAAGGTACGGCCTCTCAAGCCTACTGATAAGCATTATCTTCTAGAGATGTATGGTACTATCTCGCCTTACACCCAGAATCTACGTTTTGGCTGCGTTAAGTCACTCGAGGGCTGGAGAGCAATAAACATAGAAAGATCGATAATCTACGTTGATGGAACAGATGTGGATTATGATACGAACATGTCTATTGTGGCAGTCAGAGAAACTCATAACGGGATCAAGATTGTCGGAGATGCTCGCTACGTCCTGAATAAAGAAAAAAATGAAGCTGAATGTACACTTCTGATACATGATGACTACCACAACTTGGGCCTGGGAACTCAACTTATGCAGTGTCTTATAGATGTAGCCAGAAAAAGGAAAATAGATAGAATATATGCTTGTATTGCAAACAAGAATAAGAAGATGTTACACGTAGCGCGAAAAACGGGTTTCGAAGTTGTAAGCAAAGATTCTGATGAACATCTTATGAAAATTGACCTCTAAAAAACCCACAAATCATGTTATTTCTGTTGTAGGTTTCCCTGTGAATGACCCCACGAGCTGATCGTAAAGCCTTCTTCCGACTCGAATATTGGTACTCACTAACTTTATACGATAACCGCTTTTTATCGTTCTGATGAGTTCCTTAGCTGCCCAACCGGGTCTCCTTATAAACCTTTGATAACCTTCAGCAATTATCTGGGCTATTCTTTCTTCCGGAACGCAGTCCGGATGAACCTCCGGCACATCCACAGCATCTTCCCAACCAGTTTCCTGATTGATGTAACCGGATTTCACTAGGTCATCGTGGATCTTTGCTCCTGGAATTGCTGAAAGAATATTGAATTGAGGAAAATCTAGGTCAAGTTTTGCCGCAAAGCTTATCGTATTATGAATCTCTGAAACTGTCTCCGTTGGTGCACCAACAATGAAGGTCCCGGTTATGATATCTGTACCAGCCTTTCTGGCATTATTTACAGCAGCTACCGCTTGATCTACTTTTGTCCCTTTATTATAGTAATCCAAAATCCTCTGATTAGCGCTTTCGATACCAATGTACAGTATTTTGAAGCCGGCGGAAACCATCGATTGAAACATCTCTCTTGAGGCAGAGTCTACTCGTCCCTCTGCGATCCAATTGAACTCAAGTTTTCTCTTTCTGATGAGTTTGCAGATTCTAGTCACTCTCTTTTTGTTTATTGTGAAATTGTCGTCAATGAAGAGCACATTTTCGTACCCCTCAGAGATAACCTGTTCTATCTCATCAACGACGTTTTCCACACTTCTGGGTCTCCATCTCCTATGTGCGAATGCAGCACAACAACAATACGTACAGGCAAAGGGACATCCCCTAGATGATAGAATAGAAGTAAACTTCGGCATCTTAGCGCCTGATATATAGCCATAGTCGTTTCTTTGAACGAATTCCCGACGCGGAATAGGTAAACGGTCCAGATCTAGAATCAACTCTTCTTCTTTTCCATATTTTATTTTCCCATTCTCTCTATAAACAAGCCCTCCAATTTTCCTCAAATCCCCATCGCTTTCCAATGCTTGAACCAAGCTGAGCATTGAATACTCGCCTTCACCTTTAATGATATAATCCACTTGTGGATATTTTTTTAGTATTCTCTCAGCATTCATGGTAGCATAATAACCACCAAAAACGATGGGAAGGTTTGGATTCCACTTCTTGAGATCGTGGGCTTGCTTCGCAGCTCTAATACCTGTAGAAATCAACGTAGAAAATCCTAAAATATCTGGATCTATTCTCTTTATCTTCTTTACAAGTGCCAAATCTGAAATCTTTTCACCAGGTTGATCTACCACACTAACTTCTATGCCGTTTTTTTCAAGCAAAGTTGCTATATATAGAATTCCCATTGGTTGACTTCCGGCTCTTGAATCATAAGCTTTTTCGAATGACAAAAGTAGGGGATTAGTAAGTACAACCTTCATGGTAAGCATTAAGCCCGAACACATTATAAAAAAGTTGAGTATTTGGGACTCCTCGGTTATTAAAGACCCGATATAATTTAAGTTAGACCAGTCACATTATTATGCGGGGAACAGATTTGAAAATAAATAGTGTATTTGATGTTATTGGACCAGTCATGGTAGGTCCTTCTAGCTCTCATACAGCTGGTGCCGTGAGAATAGGCCTGGTTGTCTACCAATTGCTGGGAGAAATTCCCAAAGAAGCGACAATACTCCTCCATGGTTCTTTTGCTGAGACTTACCGAGGACACGGAACCGATCGAGCCATCGTAGCAGGCCTTCTTGGTTTTAATACAGATGATGAGCGAATAACAGATGCGTTGGATATCGCAAAACAAAATGCCATGAAAGTTGAATTCAGACTTATTGACCTAGGTGATGAATATCATGCCAATACTGCCAAGGTTAGGGCAAAGGGGTTGAAGGTTCCAGAAATCGAAATGGTCGGAAGCTCTATTGGTGGTGGGAACATATTAATAGTTGAGATCAATGGCTTTAAGACTGAGCTGACGGGAGATTATGATACAATAATAACTCTACATCAGGATAAATCGGGTGTTGTGTCCAAGGTAACAAGCGTTCTGAGTAAACATGATGTAAATGTGGCATTTATGCGGGTCTCTCGAAAGGCAAAAGGCAGAGAGGCTTTCATGGCAATTGAAGTAGATTACCTTGTTCCTTCAGAAGTTTTAGATGAGATTGCCTCTTTCAGAGAGGTAAAGATGGTACGATTAATGAAGGCAATTTCACCAGCTGGAGGGATTTAGAAGGAAGATATGATTGAAACATATCGACTCCATCAACAGAAATAAGGAAATGGAGGGGATTCAATGCTAGAATTTAAGACAATACAGGATTTGATTCAATTAGCTGAGAATAGAAAAACTTCTATAGGTCAGGTCGCACTGGAATGGGAGGCTGAATCTGCAGAAAAACCCAAAGAGGAAATATGGAGCAAAATGAGAAACTACTGGCAAGTAATGAAACAATCTATAGAACAAGGTCTTACTCAGGATATAAGGTCCGTAACTGGTTTGACCGGTGGAGATGCAAAGCGAATGTCGAATTCAAAGGCGTTGGTCATTTGCGACAACATGAAAGAGGCCATAGCCAGAGCTATAGCAGTAGCTGAAGTCAATGCTGCAATGAAAAAGATCGTGGCTGCTCCGACGGCGGGATCTAGCGGAATCATCCCTGCAGCGCTTTCAATAATGACTGAAAAGCTTGGACTATCTGAAGAACAGGTTGTACAAGCTTTGTTTACCGCCTCAGGTGTGGGGGTAGTCATCGCAAATAATGCAACCATTTCTGGAGCAGAAGGAGGGTGTCAAGCTGAGTGCGGAGTAGCTTCGGCCATGGCTGCTGCTGCCGTTGCAGAATTGGCTGGGGGAACTCCAAAGCAGATAGGTCATGCAATCGCTATTTCTCTAAAAAACAT
This sequence comes from Promethearchaeota archaeon, assembly GCA_048939565.1. GTDB lineage: Archaea > Asgardarchaeota > Odinarchaeia > Odinarchaeales > JBHLKK01 > JBHLKK01. The sequence continues at coordinate 3,736 of JBHLPJ010000003.1, read as the reverse complement.
GCTGGGACTGGTTTGCGATCCTGTGGCAGGATTGGTGGAAATCCCATGTATTAAGCGAAATGTTATTGGTGTCGTTAATGCTCTGGTTTCTGCTGAGATGGCGTTGGCCGGAATAATGAGTACGATTCCAGTAGATGAGGTCATTTTTGCCTTGGACGATGTGAGCAAGCGTTTGCCGGAAGAACTCAAAGAAACGGCCTGTGGAGGTCTTGCAATAACCCCCACCGGTCTAAAAATAAAGGAAGAATTTCTAGGAAAAGGTTAACTATATGACCTTTTAGATAACCTTCTCAAAAACCAGAAGGGTGTACTCATCAGAAGGCTCAAAACCCATTTCTCTCAATTTATTTATTATGGGCTCAGAATTATACGTAAATGCATAGATCTTCTCTAACTTTCGCTCTACAGCGTAGTTAAGTAGAAATCTCATCATGTCTCCAACTGATTCGGCGTCTCCGTCAACATAGCATGTCTGTATTGCCCTTATGTTCCAAGCTTGTTCAATTCTATCATCGATAAAAATCACGCCTCTGATCTTCCCTTCCTTCTCAGAAATTATTACCTTTTTATTTCTCGCAAATATCTCTACATCTTCTCTTTCCAGCGACAGCCAAACAAAAAGAATGGTATAGAGTCCTGAAGATTTAACATAGACTGGTGAGTCTTTTAAAAATTCGTTTATTGCTTCAATATCTTCCATTCTTCCCCATCGAGTGGGCCCAACATCCTTAGAGTAGTATGGCTCACATTCTAAATTCACGAATTCTGTAACGAACCTGAAACCAAGCTTTTGAGCTAACCTCTGGGCTACCTCATTATGGGATACTATACAGGATCGCCCTATATTGGCTCCTTCGTGTTTAGCAAAGGAAAAGCACTCTTGGTTAAGCTGTGTGGCAATCCCCTGCTTCCTGTACTGAGGATCCACTCTTAATCCTTCGAACCAAGCTTCACCAGATTTGGCAAGTCGGACACGGCAAATCCCCACGGGCCTCCTATTGATTGAGCCTACGAAGAATTTTCCTTTGGTATCTTGAATCCAGCGATCCCATACTTGTGATATGTAGTCTCCCCATTCCCATGTCTTCTCGCAGAACTTCAAGACAGTCTCCTTGTCAGAGCTTTCTGCCTTACGGATTTTGACCTTGTCCATCCTTGTGCCCACCTTTTTTAATCTGCTAGGGTAGCTTTGCATGTCTGTCGAGATAAGACTGAGGATCTAATCTAGACCAAGACAAATCAATATCGCTCCGTTGGGACATCAATTCTTCCAGAAACTTCCCTGCCTTCTTTGTTTTCCACCAATAGCTACCATAGTCACGTTCCAGCAATTGTTCAAGCTCGGCAGCTCTTACCGATGCGATGACATAGCTTGGGCTGTAGAGGTTATAATTAGGCATAACATGATGCAACAGCCAGTATTCACCTGGCAACTTATGGAAGAACCTTTTGGTTAGTTCTTCATAACGATTAGATGCTTCATCTATGCTGAGGTTATTTTTCCAGTATTCAAGCTTTAAAATGCTGTTAGCTGCATAAAACACTAGAAACCAAAGATTCATGAAATGTCTTCTGTTGATGACATCATTAATGACATCCTCATCAAACCGGAATACCTCACCGAGAACAAGAGGGTTTTCAACAAGATGTTCAAAGAGAATTGAAAATGTTTCATCAACTCCGATTGAGGTGAAATAACGGTTCCATATTGGTCTTTCCGATTGTGCCAATACACCGTGTATTGCGTGCCCCATTTCGTGAAAGACGCTACTTGTATCTTCAAAAGGATCAGTTTGTCTATAAAGAATCCGCACATCATCTGGAATCTGAATATAGAAGCATACTGGACTGGGTGTTTTACCTGGACGGTCGGCATCATCTGTATCCACTTTAGATAAATCAAGACCCATTCTTCCAAAAACATCTTTTGCAGATTTTATAGGATTCTTCAAATCGGCAAAGTACTCTTTGAGTGGCTTATAAACTCTGCTCCTGAAAACGTACATATCATCATAGTAATCAAAAGGCTTTCCAAAAAGTTCCTGAGCGTATTTTTCGGCGGTTTTCATGAATTGTGACTTGGCTCCGTCCCCCAACATTTCAAGCAATCTGTGAAGATCTTCGTATCTAACATCTTCCCATTCTAGGTATTTTTCAAGCGCTGTAGTATGGTATTTTGCATATGCTTTTCTGGCGATTTCAAAGAATTCTTCTATTATTGGCCTGATTAGGGACACCTTCTGAACAAACTCATCAAAAACCAGTTTCCTTTCATCGGGCTCTGCTTGAGAATTGAATTGACGCCAGTTTCCCCAGTTGACTTTTTTTCCTTTGAATTCTTTCTTGCCAGAAATCTTCCTGTTGCGTTCTCTCCTCAGTTTGTGCCTAATTGAAGCTTGTTCAGCATTAACAATTGACTCTATCAGTCCATGTTTTAGTTTGCGATTTTCTGGTTGATGGTGCTGGAGGAAATCTTTTGATATCCGAATCATATCTTTGGCCGCTTTTTCCATCCTCTCCCTATTTACATCCAAACCGGCGTATTGATTGTATAACTCTTCGCTATTAATACGATAGAGCTCTTCCCATTCCTTGTAAAAACTTGAAGGTTCCAACTCAATCTCCTCGTTTGTCCTCTTATATTCCGAGTAATAGCTTTAATGCTATTCATGTTGTATTTAAAGAAGAAGGGTTATCGGGATTTCTAGTCCTTAGATTCCTCTTGACTTCTCAAGTGCTCATTTGGAGGAACGTCTTTCCAGACTGTTAGATTTGGATCAATCATGCTATTAGGACCAATCTTTAAACCAGGCATAATCATGACCCCTATCCCGGTTTTGACGCCATCCCCCATGATGACGCCCAACTTGCGACGCCCGCTGTCAACGCGAACTCCTTTTAGAGTGAATGGGATGGTCTTTTCATCCAGACGAAGATTTGCAGTAATTGTACCGGCCCCAAAATTCACATTTTCTCCTATGATGCTGTCTCCAACATATGAAAGATGAGCAATGTGGGTTCCATCCAGAATAATGCAATTCTTTATCTCACAGGCATTCCCAATTCGGCACTTTTTTCCAACATAGGTGTTGGGACGAATATAACAATTAGGACCAATATCGGCCTCTTCATCTACTAATGAAGGACCTTCAATGTACGAGCCTGAACGGACCACGGCCCCCGGTTTTACGCCTACAGAACCGACTAGAACTGCCCCAGATTCAACTTTACCTTCGACCTTTAATTCTCTTTCATTAAGAAGAATCTCATTCGCCTTCAATAGATCCCATGGACGACCTATGTCAATCCAAAAATCCGATAAGACACATCCATAAACTGTCTTATTCTCTTTGACCATGATTTGAATAGAATCGGTTATTTCATACTCATTCCTTCTTGATTGAGGGGTCCTCTTAATCACATCAAAAATGTCAGGGGGTAAAACCATGATACCTGAACTTGCTAAATTGCTTTTCACATCATCTGGCCCTGGTTTTTCTGTAATGCTGGTTATTCTCTGCTCATTATCAAACTCAATTATTCCGTATAATGAGGGGTCTTCAACTCTAGCCAGACCAATTGTGACTTTGCTTTTCTTCTTAGCATGATACTCAATAACCTTTGAATAATTGTGTGAACCGGTCAGAACGTCGCCGTTAGTAACAATGAAATCTTCATCGCCAGCAAACTCTTCACTCAGACCTATGGCATTTGCTGTGCCAAGTATTTCTGGCTG